>JBJEKV010000083.1:0-17943 GCA_051878815.1 Anaerotardibacter sp.
AGAAGCGCCTGTTCCTCTTCAGAATTTGAACCCATACCAGGACCAATAAGTACCGCAAGAGGTTTATTGCGTGTAGAGAGAAGTTTGGTGGCAAGCACATCTTTGTCCCAGCTTCCCACCACGAGCGAAGGATGGCCTGCTCTTACGTCATGGATTGACTGTTCGTGGCACCAAACCTGAGTATAGCCCGCGCCCATTCGCTGAGATGCGCACGCAGCAAGAACAGCTGCGCCCGGATATTGTTCGCTACCCCCTACCACATGGACAACACCTCGAGAATACTTGTTGTCGTCACTATCAGGATAAGGAATGAGGCCCGCAATTTCTGAATCTGAATACGTCACACGCACAATAAAGACCCCCTACTATTCGCGAACTAACCGTTTGATTGGTTCTTAATTATACTCTTAAGAAAACCGCACCAAAAAAGAGAGATGCAATCATGATTTACACCGAACTTACCAATAAAGCACTTCGCATAGCCTATAACGCTCATGCGGGCCAAGTTGATGCGTGCGGACAGCCCTACATTTTCCATCCGTTTCATCTGGCAGAGCAAATGCCTGACGAGATGACTACCTGCGTAGCCCTACTCCACGATGTGGTAGAGGACACATCGCTCGCCTTTGAGGATTTGGCACAAGATTTTCCTGGCGAAGTTATTGATGCACTTCGCCTCCTGACTCGCAAAAAAGGACAGGATTATTTTGAGTACATTGAGGCGCTCAAGCACAATCCTTTAGCCAAAACAGTAAAGCGCGCCGATCTTGCCCACAACTTAGACATCACCCGGTTCTCAGGTTGCGAAACTATCCCACAAGAACGCATAAATGCGTGGCAAGTCAAATACAAGAAAGCCCAAGAAATCCTCGAATTGTAATACAATAACGAAAGTGAGCACGGATAGGCCGCGCTCTTCTTCAAGGAGATGGGCACGAATCAAGACCTCATCCATCCTGTTAAGGCAGACGCAAGCCAAGGACTTCCTTTTCCTCACGAGTTTTTCGATGCAGTAGTAAGCATTGACTCCTATAACTATTTCGGCAGAGACCCTCAGTACTTGTCCGAGAAACTCCTCCCTTATGTCAAAAAGGGCGGAACGCTTCACTTAGCGTTTCCGGGAGCAACAAAGAACTTCCATGACAATATTCCTGAGTGTCTTCTTAAATCATGGACTCCTGAGCAGCTTGACTACATGCAAGATTTGGCATGGTGGAAGGAAATGATTAGCAAAACTGACGGTATTGAAATTCTCGAAATGAAAGAGATGGATTGCACTAAGGATGCTTGGGCAGATTGGCTTGCGTGCGAAAATGAGTACGCGCAATCCGATAGAGCTGCCATTGAAGCAGGAGGCCTGTGCTACCTCAACACAATCAGTGTAACGCTGCGCAAAAACTAACTGTCTGTATTAGCAAGCGAACTATTGGAGCCACTGCTTGAGGCCAACATCTCGAGCAGTGGCTCCTTGAGGCATGCCCCCATGGAGCTCTCCGAATTCGCAACCCCGAGTTTGCCTCCTGGATTTACAACCCCGAGCTTACCACCCCGGGCCTCAACCCACAAAGCTTGCCTGAACGTAAAAAAGCTGGCAGGGAAAACCTGCCAGCTTCTATTCGCTTTTTTATTAGCTATTACCAGGTACAACGATTCGCTATTCCAGGTACACTAATTCTCTATTTCAGATACAACAGTTCGTTATTACCAGGTACGAGAGTTCATCTGACGGAACTGAGCAACTGTTGGAGCATGAGAGTTCATACCACCATCAACGTTAATGATCTGACCAGTTACGTATTCGCTTTCGTCAGCACCGAAGTATACTGCTGCATGAGCAATGTCAGCAGGTGCACCGTAACGGTTAACCATGATGCTACCCAAGAAGATGTCCTTGAGCATATCTGGAACCTTAGCCTCATTGTCAGGAGTAACAATCAAGCCTGGACGGATGCAGTTACAACGGATGTTGTCCTTACCATACTGAAGAGCAACATACTGAGTAAGAATGTCAACGCCAGCCTTAGCGCAAGCATATGCAGTAGAGCCCAAGTCACCTGCGCAAGAAGCCATAGAGCCAATATTTACGATAGAGCCGCCACCATTCTCTTTGAGGTAAGGCAATGCGCACTTGGTTGTGTAGAAAGTACCACGCAAGTCGCTCTGGAGAATAGCGTCCCACATTTCCAAGGTAAGCTCATCAACACGGCCGTCCTTCAATGCAACGTTAGCAGCGTTGTTTACCAAAATATCAAGCTTGCCATACTCTTTTACGGTATCTGCGATAAGAGCCTCGATGCTCTCTGGCTGAGTAATGTCCATGAAGTGATAAGCTGCCTTACCGCCTTCAGCTACAATCTCGTCAACTACGCCCTGGCCTTTTTCCTGACGGCGACCACAAATAATAACTGTAGCTCCCTCAGCAGCATATTCCTTAGCGATACCAATACCAATTCCGCTTGTAGAACCGGTAACGATAGCAATCTTTCCTGCGAGTCTACCCATAATTTCCTCCTTAAAAAGTTACTGGTACCTTTATACTCCAAAAGTGATGGGGTCAGTTTACGAAACCTATTATCTATCTCTATGGTTCGGTATTAGGCAGCACGAAACATAGATTTAACATTGCCTTAAGGAAGAATATAAGCCATTTCGTAAGTAGATACGGCGAAAAAAACCTGTCTTAAAAGTGGCGAAAACAAGACCATCTGCTTTGGGAGGTTTTCGGAAGAAGAATCTGCGGGAGAAGACTGTAAAAGAAAGTCTAGAGAGAAAGCTTTCGCCTATTCCTCTTCTTTTCGAGGGAACGTCACTACAAACTTAGCTCCTCCAAGCGGAGAATCTTCAACGCGAATACAGCCGTCCATTGTTTCTGCTGCATGTTTTGCAATAGCAAGACCGAGTCCCGTACCACCCGTTTCTCGAGAACGAGAAGGATCAACGCGATAGAATCGTTCGAAAACACGCTCCCTATGCGCCGGCTCAATTCCTGGACCATCGTCCGATACTTCAAGCACAATAGTCTTTGCAGTTGTTTTCACTTCAATAAGCACCTGCCCTGCAAAGCTCCCATAACGAATTGCATTATCAATTAAGTTATACGCAATCTGCTCTAAAAGAGTTTCAGAACCAAGCATACGGATTGGTTTATCGAACCCTTCTTCACTCGAAGAAGTAAATACGAGAGACACTTCCCTATCTTGTGCCGACTGTTCCAAACGCTCTATAACGCTCTTGCATACTCCTGGCAAATTTATGAAGGAAAAGTCTTTTTGAGCCCCTTCATCCAAACGGGAAAGCATCAAAACGTCATCAATCAAACGACGCATAGCCTGAGATTCGCTTTTAATTAAGCCCGCGAACTTTCTTGTTTCCTCAGGACTCGAAACGCCGCTTTCAATAATTTCTGCATAACCGCCAATTACGTGCAGAGGAGATTTCATCTCATGGCTTACATTTCCCGTAAACTCACGGCGCGCATTTACGGCCTGCTCCAATTGCTCGTTTTGCTCAAGAAGTTGGCTATGCTGCACAGCAACTCTATTCAGTAGAGGTTCTGCCTCAACATACGTTTCACTCTGAAGAGGGTTTTCAAGATTGATAGAAAGAAGCGGTGCTAATACTTTTCTGGTGGTGAGTTTTGCCAAAACAAACGAAAATGCAATTACCAAAACCACGATTAAAGCAAGCGGCATAATAAGGTTGCCTAAATAAAAAGGAAGAGATGTTCTTGTTTCTGAAAGCCTGAGCACATAGCCACGCTCATCAATTAATGTTGCAGCATAGAGGGTGTCGGTTCCTGTGGTTTCTGATTTGCGGAGAACTACCGCGTTCTTTTCGCTTTTTGCGGCAAGCACTTCTTCCCTATTAGCATGGGTTCCCAAGGCAGAAACGTCCACAACGTTGTCATAGAGGACTTCTCCCTCCTGATCAATGAGGGTAACCCTCATATCAGCAAGGGCAAGATTGGAAACCTCTTCAATCATAGCTGCTTCAGTTTTGCCGAAAAGAGAGTTCGCACTTACCTCACTTTGAGATGCCAGACGTTGTTCGGCATCAGTTTCATACGCTATCCAGCTTACGCACACTAACGAAAATGCCGTGATTAAAAAGACTGAAAGAGACAGCCCGAAAAGAGCTACAAAGAGAGATTTAGAAAGCCTCTTTTTATGATGGAATAGTTTTGGCACGCGAAATCCTTACGCTTTTCGAGAAATGCGATAACCTACTCCACGTACAGTCTCAATAGCTAAACCAGCACCAGGAGAAACCTCATTAAGTTTCTTGCGAAGGGTTTGAATGTGAGTATCAACCGTTCGCGTTTCCCCCGCAAAGGTAATACCCCACACGTCTTCCAGCAATTGAGAGCGAGAGAATACCTGATCAGGGCTTTCCATGAGTTTTTTGAGCAAATCGAATTCTTTTACCGTAAGTTCAACTTCGGTTTCCTCTACAAAAACGCGGTGGCCTTTTGGCTGCAGTACTAAATGCCCGCACGTAATAGATTCTTCTTTATCAGGCTTGACGTTTGCAGGTGTTCCCGCCCTTCGCAAAAGAGCACGGCACCTACTTGCAAGCTCCATCATGCCAAAGGGTTTTGCCAGATAGTCATCAGCGCCCGCATCAAGCCCAATTACCTTTTCATATTCGGTGCCTTTTGCAGTCAGCATCATAACCGGCACTCTGCACAAGCGAGGGTCATTTCTAATCCACGACAAAATAGAAAAACCATCTTCGCCTGGAAGCATTACGTCAAGCAAAACAAGCTCAGGAAGCTGTTCTTCGCACGCCTTTCGAAATGATTCTCCCTCAGGAAAACCACGTGCTTCCAGACCCTGTGCCGCAAGTGCATACAGAGCTAAATCACGAATATTTGTATCGTCTTCAACGTAGTAAATCATAGGCTCAATTATAGACTCAAACTCGAACGCTCACCAACATGCTTTACTAACAGCAAGGTATAAAACTATACGAAGTCGTATCCTGATGCTAAGTTATTACACACGCGAGAAACTAAGAATCCTTCGCGAAGGCCTGACTTAGAAACAATCATCTCAGGCACCGCAGCTTCTTTAAAGATTGCACGAACAATTGCGCATCCTGGCAAGAAGGTATGAACACGCTCTGGCTTAATCTGAATAACGAGTCGCATCAATTCGTCGGGATTACTCTTACCAGCATCAATAATGCGGTCAAGCATAGACAAGCTTAAAATTCGGCTTTTTTCCTCACAAAGACCCATCTGCTTTGCCACTTTCAAAACAAGACGAACACTTCCGCCTACGCCACATAGCGTGGAATATCCCTTAACGTTAATGTTTGCTGTCTTGATAAGCTCATTAAATCCTGCGCCAATAGCGTCAATTTCCTGACTGCTTGGCCATGGGCCGCTTGAGTCTCGTACCCAGCTTGAAAGAGAACCTACCGGGATAGAATCGCTACCAATTAATTTTCCACCCTCCATAGCTGAAAGCTCAGTTGAACCGCCACCTAAGTCGAAGAACAAACCTGAGCGAACACCAGTAGACAAGGATGCGCCTAGCATAGAGAGCTGAGCTTCTTCTTCGCCAGACAAAACTTGAATAGGGCAATTACACTGCTCGCTTACCCATGAAACAATTTCTTTTGAGTTGACACAGTTACGAATCGCAGCCGTGGCAAAGACATACGTCCTATCGCTGTTAAGTAGGTTAGCCATGCGAACCATTTTGGAAACGGCTTTTTTGCAGGCAGTTGCGCCCTCTTTGCTCATAACGCCATCTTTTGATACGTATGACGCAAGACCAACCGCATCGCGTGCGTCTAAAACTTTTACGGTATTTCCCGTCTTGCTATTCACGCGATACGCACAACAGCGAACAGTATTTGAGCCAACGTCTACTAAAGTTACTAATTCTTTTTCTTTTTCCATGTAATCATTCTTTCTTTTTCAATACGGATCTATCGTTACTTCAATGGCGGGCGTAAACCAACTTTTCGTGAGGAGTTTTGTCCTTACAAGGCTTACTTTCGTAAAGGCCTTTGCCTTGTGAGCCTACGCTTTCGTAAGGACTTACACTCTCAACACCACAACCATCTTTTTTCTTATCCTGATAATACCTACTATCCGTTTTGAAGTGGCCAAACCTATGTCAAATCTTTGCAAAATATAGAAAAGCCCCTCTGCAAACCAGCTTACTCTTCGTATGAGCACTGGCCTGCAAAAGGGCTTCACTTTTAGCTTTAAAACGAGCGTGATATGTATAACTCAGCGTTTATTCAGAAAGATAGATTTTCAAAACACTAACAGCATTCTTGTAGTCATCTTCAACACGACCAAAAAGTGCCATTGCTTCCTCATCAAGCTGGGAATCATCTGAGCGAAGTTTTTCAGTCAATTCACTTGCAGAACGAGCCAACGATTCTAATCCAAGGTTCAAGCTCAATCCTTTAATAGTATGAGCACCTCTGAACGCTGCGTCCTTATCCATTGCTTCAATTGCACGGGCAAGTTCCTCAAATGATCCATCTTCAAGAAACTTCAAAAGATACTTAATCAGCATTCCCTCGCGAGGAAAACGTGAAGCTGTGCGTTTATAATCACCACCAAGTAATTGATAACATTTCTCAATAGTCATTATTGTCCTCCGACCCACTAACGAGTCAAAATCCTCCCCATTCCATTTGCGCACTGTATTCGTTTTATACACTTCGTGCGCGTTAAACACTTCAACATGCAAGGTGCACCACAAGCGCTAAGCGCTTGGCGTACTGCAAACACTTCATACGTTGCACTCACCGCGCTTATTTTCATGCACTTTTCGCAACTTATACATTGTGAAAGTATTTAACAACTAAAGCCCTAAGCGAATAGTCCATTAAGCTTAGTACATATCTCACTTTATAACATATTCCTCACATCTTTTTGAGTGCTTTTACCTCTTTTCAGTACCCAAAAGCTAAGCTTTTGGAGAATAAAGGGACTTTATGGCACAATGAGACCACTTTGACCTGAGGAGATGAAGATGAGCGAATTACTAGCGCCCGCTGGCAGCATGGATTCCTTAAAAGCTGCAATTGCAAATGGATGTGATGCTGTATATCTTGGCATGCAAAAATTCGGCGCACGTGCCTATTCCTCAAACTTCGATCAGGAAAGCGTTAAAGAAGCAGTTGAATATGCTCATCTCAGAGGGGTCAAAGTATACGTAACCATGAACACCATTGTGTTCGAGGACGAAATTGAAGAAACCCACGAACAGCTTGACTATCTCAACAGCATTGGTGTTGACGCGGTTATTGTCCAGGACTTAGCACTTCTTACTTATATTGTTGAACATTTCGAAGATATGGAAGCTCACTGTTCAACTCAAATGGGCATCGATGATTTACCTGGCGTTCTTCTTGCCGAAAAGCTCGGAGCAAAACAAGTTGTCATCTCACGAGAAACACCCCTTGAAACTATCAAAGAGATAAAAGAAAAAACCTCTGTTTCCCTCGAAGCTTTCATCCATGGAGCCCTTTGCGTTTCATACTCAGGCAACTGCATCATGTCGGGAATGACCGGCAACAGAAGTGGTAATCGAGGCCGCTGCATTGGTTCGTGCCGAAAGCTTTACCAGGTGTTCGACACTACAACAAACACTTCTCTTGGATCAAGCTACATTCTGTCAACAAAAGACCTCAACACGATTGACTACGTAAACCAGCTTGACTGCATTGATTCGCTCAAAATTGAAGGACGCATGAAGGAGCCTCTCTACGTTGCTAATGTAGTTTCTCGCTATCGTGCCGCACTAGATGAAGCATTGAGTTCTGAAGATAAAGAAAAACTCAATAGGACTTTCAACCGAACCTTCACCAAAGGATATATGCTTGGCGAAGATAAAAAAGATATCACCAATATCGAGCGCCCTAACCACCATGGCTATCAAATTGGCGTCATCTCTGGCAATAAAAAAGGCTATTATGAAATCACCTTAGAGCAAGAACTCAAGCAAAACGACCATATTCGTATTCGCCATAAAAACGATGACGTAAATCTTTCTGTCACTAAGCTATTTGATAAAAAAGGAAAGCTTATTAATAGCGCTACTGACCGTTGCTATATCAGGCTGAAAGAGAAGCTCTCTTGCGGAGACGTGGTTTACAAAACAAAAGACAAGGCTTTCGAAAAGGAGCTTGAGACCACCCTCACGCAAGAATATCGCCGTTTCCCCCTTTCTATTCAGGTGTTCGCCTACCCTGACACCTGCCTGGTTATTAACGCTTCAGGCCTTGGCGAAGAGTATTGCTACACCTCGAAAGAAACCTTATCAGAAGCAAAAACCAAACCTTCAGACAAAGCTCTGATTGAAAAACAGTTCTCCCGATTGACCGAGACGGTTTTCTATTTAGACGAAGTGCTCTATGAGGACTGCGGTGCCTTTATTCCTGCGAAGCTTCTTAATGCAGCTCGCAAGGAAATAGTTGAGGCGCTTTATCAGAAGAAATTAGCAAGCAAGAAGCGCAGGCTCAGAGAGCCTCAGCCACACCATGCGCTTTCCTTCAAGCCTCAAACCGCTTTTTTGAGCGCTTCGGTTACAACGCAAGAACAATATGAAGCCTGTCAAAAAGCGGGTATTCAGACAATCTATTTCGAAAATATCATTCCGCGCAACAATTGCACCTACCCTGAGAAAGAGGGTTTGCTCCTTATTGGTGGCATGGGCGGCGTTTGGCACTATGGAAAAACGAATCCTTTCGTTACTGACTACTCTTTCAACGTAGTAAACGCCGAAAGCGTCTATCAACTTCACAACCTGGGAGCTTCGCGCGTAACTCTTTCGTATGAAATTAACGAAAACCAAATCAAGCAGTTGCTCGAAAGTTATCAGGAGCAGAATCAAGGAACGCCTTCGCTCGAGTTAATTGTTTACGGACGCGCCCCTCTCTTGGTAACCAAATACTGTCCGCTCAAGACGCTTGATAAGTGCAGCCTTTGTAAGAAACATACCTTCGAAATCAAAGACAACTACGGCTCGTTCCCACTTTTATTCCATGACAATTGCGATGTGACGGTACTCAACGGAAAAACGCTTAACCTTCTTGATGAAATTCCGCACCTCTCGGAAATTGAAGCATTTCGTCTTAACTTCACTACGGAATCTGCCGAAGAGGTCAGCCAAATCATCGCTTGGGCAAAAGGAAAGCTTGAAAACACTGATGAAAAGTCAGTGTTTAGGCCTGAGGTTGATACGCGCGGCTACTTCAATAAAGAAATCTTGTAAGCAAACAAAACCTCTTTCAGTTTTGAAAGAGGTTTTGTTTTAGGCGAAGGTTTAAACTCTCAAATTTGTGCTATCTCGCGTTGAGCTCCTTGCGGTTTTACACCTCTTAGGAACTTTAAGCCTCTGGCGAGCCACAAAGGTTGCGCAAATTTAAACCTCTCACGGATTTGCGCGCTTTTAGCGCCACTCTAAAACATATTGGAAACAGGGTTTCTGCTACACTCTTTCGCGAACTTGCAGAAAAGAAGGAGCAGCATGTCTAGTTCGTTTAAGAGTGAGCACCAAAGCCAAAAACAGCACGTTCCATTAATTGGCATTGTTCCCACCTACGTACCTGAAGAAGACACTATTCGTCTAAAGAAGAATTACAGCTTGGCTATCGAGCAGTGGGGCGGCATGCCTCTCATTCTTCCTATGACTGACCATTTGGAAATCTACGAATACCTTCTTCCTCAAATTGACGGCTTCCTCTTTACCGGCGGACACGACATCAGTCCTGAGTGTTATGGAGAAACAAAGCGCAGCGAAAAGCTTTCTCCTCTCACCCCTAACCGAGACCGAATGGAAAACCGCATTCTCAACTATGCCTACGATTACGACATTCCAGTGCTCGGCGTTTGCCGTGGCATGCAAATGATTAACGTTCACTTTGGAGGAACGCTCTATCAAGATTTGGCCGAAGAATACCATTCCATTGGCGGCAATAAGTGGGCTATTGAAGGTATCTACATTCCTGACGGACCTCACGACTCAACCGAGGTTACCGAGCTGACTCCCGAAGACATCAAAAAGGTAATGTGCCCTGGCTGTGTTTATGAAAACCAAGGCCACCCTTCTTGCCATGAGGACCGTCTTCAGATGGCACGAACCACCAAAGAATACGGCATCATGCAGAGTTCGGAAGCGGCTCGCTTAAAGCATTGGCAGCACGATCATTACGAATGTCCAAGTCATTTCGTAAACATCGACCGCAATACGAACCTGGGAAAAATCCTCCAGACAGGTCATTTGGCCGTAAATTCCATGCATCACCAAGGCATTAAAGATATTGCGCCAAATCTCCGTGCGTGTGCTTATGCAACCGATGGACTTGTTGAAGCTATCGAAATGCCTGACCGCCTATTCTTCATGGGTCTTCAGTGGCATCCTGAATTCTTCCGTACTCGTATGGGTCTCGTATTCAAAGCATTCATTGACTCAAGCAGGCAGCGCTACTATGAGCGTCTTGATGCGGGCCTCACTTGCCGCGTTGAAGCACCAGGAAGATTCATCGTACGAGAAGGCTCTCCTACACGAGAAATTGCCGTGGCTCAATAAAAGCTCAGCAGTAAGCCCACTAAACGCCTGAGAACCGCTCACGAGAAAAAGCAATCTGGTATCCTGTAACAAAAATGAAACAATACCAAACGTTAGGTTCTCATACATGAGCATTAAAACTTCGGCAGCAATTGCTGTTTGCAAAGCAAGCCATTCTCTCATGCGTGCAATGGGACGCACCGCGCGCGCACTTCCGGGAAAACTTGCCCTAAACATTAGCCCTGATTTGATTAAGGAATTAAGCCAGGACCATCACACTATCGTAATCACTGGCACTAACGGCAAAACAACCACCACCCACATGGTTCAGCAGGCCATTGTTGACACCTTCGGCACTGCGGCATACGACCCAACCAGCACAAACTTAAAACAAGGCATTGCCACAACCCTCTGCCTTGACAGCTCCGTTAGTGGCAAGCGAAAAAGCGACTGGGCCATTATCGAGAGTGACGAAGGAGCAACCAAGATTCTTCTTCCTGCTACTCTTCCTCAGGTGTTAGTGGTAACCAATTTATATCGCGACCAAGTTGATCGTTATCCAACCTGGACTACCGCACGAGACTACATCATTGAAGCAATCAAGCAGTCCCCTGACACCGTTCTCGTTCTTGATGCCGACTGCCAGGTAACCGCTTCCATTGCTGATGCAGTACCAAATAAGGTTGTTTGGTTTGGTATGGAGTGCGATGCCTATGATGGCGAAATTGCAGACTTCGACGAAGACGTTACCTGTATCAAGTGCGGCGAACCACTCTCTTACAACCACCGCACCTTCGCCCATCTTGGTGATTTCCACTGCCCTCATTGTGGATACACTCACCACAAGGCTGATGTCGCGGTTACTGCAATTTCTAACAAGCAGGAAAAAAGCTGCGATTTGACGCTTCGCGTATTTGACGAAGAGATAACTCTTTCGGCAAACATCCGTGCGGGATACGATGTCTATAATGCAGCTGCGGCGTTTACAGGACTTACTACTGCAGGAATTTCTCGCGAACAGGCAAGCGCTGCCCTCGGCCACTTCAAGCATGCTGCTCATAGATTCGAGATATTCGACATTGAAGGAACCGAAACGCGTCTCCTTCTCATGAAAAATACCGCGGGCGCTAACCAGCTTATCAACATGCTTCTTTCGGAAGAGCACCTTCCTCAAAACGTTGTTTGTCTTTTAGGTAACGAAATTATGGACGGTATCTATACCGATTGGATTGAGGGTATTCGCTGGGAAAAGATCTTGACTCCTGAAACGAATGTTATTGTGGGCGGCCCTTGCTACCAAGACATGAAAGAATGCCTCCTTGGTGCAGGAGCTAACGAAGAGAAGCTTTCTGTTGAGACAAATTATCAAGCGCTCATCTCTAAGCTTGCCACTATCAAAGAACCGGTAACCGTAATTGCGAACTGCTCTACGGTTGAAGATCTTCGTCTTGAATTGGTAAAGAACTACCAGCCAAGTGATTATTGGTCAGATTAAGGGTTTCTTCGAAGTTTTCGCAACCCACCCAACAAAGACAAATAGGCTGGAAACCCGCGTTTCCAGCCTTTTCTATTCATAGCGCACCACAAACAGTGTGCCGTTTTCTCCAAACAGTTTCTCTGTCAGAAAGAACTATTTCTGACAGAGCTAATCAGTTTCAGCGATTGGACGAAAGCTTTGCGCATCAAAAGTCAGCCTCAGCTCCAGGGCTTTTACTTGATAGGAAGCTGGATTTCAGTAAGCCAATCTTCAGCTGAAGACTTATTCCAAATACCGTCGATATAGCTCTCCCTTGAATAACCTGCTACCTCAAACCCATTGTCCTCGACATACTTGTAGATAAACGCGTATGCCTCTCCCAAACGCTCATACGGACCGCGGTGATAGATACTCAAAACAGTAGCTTCAGGGACTTCTTTGAACTTAATGTTCTCGCTCTCAACACCAAAATCGACTACCGCTTCAGAAAAACGAACTTTCACGTTGCTCTCGCGATATTCGCAATCCAGATACTCGATATATTCATATGATGGCTCAGCACACTTCAAGTTTGGATTGTGCTCCTTAGCCTCTGCACCCACCTTTGGAATCCACGTCATAGCGTCAGCATACGAATCCAAAACGGTTTCAGCGTAGTACACGATGTGGGCAGGAATGTGCTTCTGGGTTACCTGATAATTCATGTTCTCCTCCTTAAGTAAATGGTTTATTAAAGAGAGACGAAATGAAATATCATTCTGCTCGCGTTCAAGCTCCTTGGCCTTATGCGAAAGTGCACTCTGAAAATCTTCCCCGGATAACACCTGCTTAATCTCTTCAATCGAGAAGCCTAATTGGCGAAACGACTTAATATGAGCCGCCTGAATAAGCTGATTTGTTGAGTAGCTACGATATCCTGTCATAGGATCAACAGAATCCGGAACAAGCAGTCCTTCTTTTTCGTAATAGCGAAGTGCTTTAATGGTTATCTGTGACAGCTTCGAAAATTCTCCAATTTTCACGTTCATCTCCCTCTTCTCTGTCGCGACAACCTTATTCTCAAGCACCCCCTAAGGGGAGAGTCAACGCTATAATAGCAATATGATTAATTCCCGAGAAAAATTTTTGCCTATCTCCCCTGCCGACATGGAAAAACGCGGCTGGGATTGCTGTGATTTTGTATACATCTGTGGTGATGCCTACGTTGATCACCCTTCTTTTGGTATGGCAATTATCACACGAGTTCTTGAGGCGAATGGCTACAAAGTTGGCGTAATATGCCAGCCTGATTGGAAGGACCCGCAAAGCATTTCTCGGTTAGGCAAGCCTCGTCTGGGATTTCTTGTGTCCGCGGGAAATATGGACTCCATGGTTAACCACTACACGGTGGCAAAAAAGCGACGCAAGACTGACTTGTACTCTCCGGGAAGCAAAATAGGACTGCGCCCTGACAATGCCTGCGTGGTGTATGGAAATCTCATCAAGCGCGTATACAAAGACGTCCCAATTATTCTTGGTGGCGTTGAGGCATCGCTTAGAAGACTTGCCCATTACGATTATTGGGCCGACAAACTCAAGCGTTCCATTATCCTTGACGCAAATGCCGACATGGTGATTTATGGCATGGGCGAACTAAGTATTGTCGAAGTTGCCGATGCCCTCAACGCTGGCATTCCAATTTCGGAGATTACTTGGATTAACGGCACCGCGTTTCGCGCAAAGAATCCCGAAATTGCGTACGACGGAATAATCCTTCCTTCTTATGAAGACATGACGAAGGATAAGATTAACTACGCACGCAGCTTCAAAACTCAGTACCAGAATCTTGACCCGTTTAAGGGAAAGCCTCTTATTGAGCAGTACGAAACAGAAGGTCTTTACATTGTCCAAAATCCTGCGCAAAGACCGCTCAGCACCTCAGAAATGGATGCCACCTATAGGCTTCCTTATGCCCGCACCTATCATCCAATCTATGAAAAAGATGGTGGAATTCCTGCCATCAAAGAAGTTAAGTTTAGCTTAACCAGCAATAGAGGATGTATGGGCGAATGCGCATTCTGCTCGCTTGCGTTCCATCAGGGCCGAATCATCCAAAGCAGAAGCCACGAGAGCATTATTGAAGAAGCGCAGGAAATGATGCGCGACCCTGAGTTTAAGGGATACATTCACGATGTTGGTGGCCCAACCGCAAACTTCAGGGAACCAGCTTGTCCAAAACAGACCGATAAAGGTGCCTGCATTAATAAGCGCTGTCTGAGCCCAAAGCCATGCAAGAGCCTTCGCGTAAACAACGGCGATTATTTCGAACTTTTGCGAAAGCTTCGCGCGCTTCCTGGCGTCAAAAAAGTATTTGTGCGCAGCGGAATCCGCTTTGACTACCTCTTGTACGACAAACACGGGAAAGAGTACATAAAAGAGTTGGCGCAATACCACGTAAGTGGGCAGCTTCGCCTTGCGCCTGAGCATGTAAGCAATACGGTTCTTACCGTTATGGGTAAGCCAGCCAATGAGCTCTATCAGGAGTTCGTCTCAGAGTTTGACAAGGCCAACAAAGAGCTTGGACTCAAGCAGTACGTTCTGCCGTATTTAATGAGCTCCCATCCTGGTTCAACGCTTGAGGAAGCGGTCAACCTTGCGGAATTCTGCCGCGACATGGGCTTCAATCCAGAACAGATTAGTGACTTCTACCCTACTCCAAGCACGATTAGCACCTGTATTTATTACACCGGTGTTGATCCGCGCACGATGGAAGAAGTGTATTGTCCACGCAATCCGCATGAGAAAGCAATGCAGAAAGCGCTTATCCAGTATCGCAATCCTGCCAATAAAAAACTTGTTTTGGAAGCACTGAAACGTACAGGCAGACAAGACTTGATTGGCTACGAGAAGAACTGTCTTGTAAGACCAGAAAAGCCAGGTCCCCGCACGTCCGACCAAAACAAGGCAAACACCTCTCGGTCAAACGTACGAAAACCTGGCTCTCGTACATCAAAGTCAAATAAGAACGTTCAAGGCAAGGCCGGATCTTCCAAAGCGAATAAGCAGAACCCAAGCAAGACCGGCTCTTCTAAAGCAGCGAAGGCTCAAATCAAAGCAGGATCTTCTAAGTCAACGAAGGCTCAAACCAAGGCTGGTTCTTCTAAGCCAACGAAGGCTCAATCTTCAAAGGCAAACAACCAAAAGTCTACCGCGAAAAATCGTCAAAAGCCTACCCGCCCGAAATCTTCCTAGTTTGCAACTAAGATGCCTTCCTTAGAACAAGGCGAAAACAACGCCACAAAATACTACCGTGATAACTACCATTAATCCAATGATGAACCATCCCTTTGGATTTGCCCAGTTAATGGTCCAACCAAAACCAAAGCGCTTGGTAACGATAAAGCTCGAATCGTTACGGTTTACATAGAACACACCCAGTTTCCAATAGGCGTCATCGTCACGAGCAATTTCGCTCTGAGACTCAAGGCCTGCAAAGATACGGGCACCAGACTGGCCATATACAACCGCAAGTACAAGAGCGCCACCAAGAATAAGAGCAATAGGCACCATCAAGAAAGTTGCAGCCTCAAACAAAGAGATTATGCCCGCTTCAGCAAGAACAAAAAAGACTCCCAAGGAAAAGTTAATCAACAGGCCCGTTGCCAACAAGTAAACCGAATACGCATGTGCATATGCGCCGTACGCAAACGCGCTGGTTGCAGGACGAGAAGGATCAATAACCTTTTTCGAACGATCAATCATCCAGTGAGAAATAATCATAATGACCGCAATGAAAACTTCAACGAACAAAGGGAAACATGCTGTTACGTAAGACTTTTCAACCCACGAGGTAATTTCGCCATTAAAACCTGCCTGCATAGGCAATTGCTGAGGCATCTGAGGATAAAAGGTCATGATCAACACGGCCGAAAGAAGGAAGATTGGAATATAGAGAACATTCCAGGTCAAAGAAAGAGGACGAGGAATGTCGGTAGCTTGTTTTCCAATAAACGCAACGCTTTCCGACGTGGTTGCCTTCCAATTCTCCTGTTCCTTTACGGCATTAACCTTTTTCCTGAAGAAAAGCATGAGCGCAAAGCTCAAAGCCATTGGCACCAATACGGCAGCAAGATAATAGAACGTGAAGCCGAGCGAGTCATCGTTTGTCAACGTTTCAGGTACCACCATCAGCGCAAACAAGGTAAAGACGACCGTAACAAGGAGCTGGATTGCCGCATAGGTTCGTTTATAACCGCGAAGGCGTGAATCTCTTGCCGCTGATTCAGGAATGGTTACGGCAAAACATTCCTGCTTAGGCATGAGCCATGGAGTAATTGCTAGCAAAATACCACAAACAGGAATCATAGCAATAAGGACTCCAACAAATACGTCTGTTCCATTCATGTTAGCGCTCCTTCCCTTCTTCAATAATCCTGTTCACCAACGCAATAAACGAAGTTTTCGTGCCTCCCTTTGCGCAATAATCCATAAAAATCTGGCGAAGAGTTTCCTGAATTGCTTGATCAATCTCGTTTTGCTCCTGATTAGTTTTTGGACAAGAACGCTCGGCGATTATCGTGCCGCTTCTTCCTGCCATTACCACGTATCCTTCATCCTGAAGAAGAGCATATGCTTTGTTCACTGTATGCAGATTGACTCCTAAGTCACTTGCAAGGCTTCGAACACTCGGGAGCACATCCCCTGGTTCTAATTGTCCCTTTGCAATAGCGGACACAATCTGATTTCGAATTTGAAGATACAAAGGTTCTGACTTCATCTTATCTATGCTAAGAAACATCTTCTCACCTCCCAAACATTGTCCTTCGTTTTTGTTCTATATGTACTATAACAAATAGAACAAAAAAAGGTAAAGCCCCCTCTTGAACTAAAACAAAAAAAGGCTTCCCGGAGGAAGCCTCTTGAACATCTGAGTTGTGTTTGAGATAGCGAATCGACAAACGTGTCTCTTATCCTAAGCGCAAGGGCACCGCTAATAGCCCTTTGGCAAACGCCAGAGATAATAACAAGGGTTAGAGATAAATAATGAGCAAGCCAATCATTACGCCCAGCAAAACAAAGAAGGTAGGGATTTTGCTTCGATACATCAAAATTGCCTGAGGCAAAATTTCACCAAATACGACGTAGAGCATTGCACCTGAAGCAAGGCCCAAACTTAAGGAAAGACCGAGCGGACCAATATCGCCCAACCAAAAGCCAAACCAAGCACCCAAAAGCGTTGGCACACCACAAGCTGCTGTGATGAGCACGGCTTTTACCTTGCCCATGCCCCCCGCGATAAGAGGAACCGATACTGCCATTCCTTCAGGAATGTTATGCAAACCAATAAGAACAGCCATTACTAAACCGGTACCGAGATATAAATTATCGGACGAGATAAAACTTGCGCCAATAGTCATGCCTTCAGGAACATTGTGAAGTGCAATTGCGCACGCCATAACCAAACCGGCAACAAAGAGAGCAACGCCCTTGTCTTTATGCTGAATATGCTGGTTTAAATGGTCAGCGTGGATAAGTTCGTCAATATCATCATGAGTTTTTGGATGATTAGGATCGGCCGTATGTTCAAGCTCTTTGTAGGTTCGCTTATCAATCATGAAATTGAGGCCATACACTACCGCCACACCAATGATTACAAATGCAGAAGTGATGAAAGGAGCTACACCATACGAAATCTCTTGCGCAGCCTCCACGGATTCAGGCAAAAGCTCCAAACAGACAATTGCCATCATGACGCCACCCGCTAATGAAAGAAGCAGACTAA
The DNA here is from genome assembly GCA_051878815.1 of Anaerotardibacter sp. Taxonomy (GTDB): domain Bacteria; phylum Actinomycetota; class Coriobacteriia; order Coriobacteriales; family Eggerthellaceae; genus Anaerotardibacter. The sequence goes on from JBJEKV010000083.1 coordinate 17,780, forward strand.
CGGTTTTGTTGGAGCCTTTCTTTACCAAAGCGCCAACCAGGCCACCTAAACCAGTTCCGCCTGCGCCTGCTAATAAAGTCACTATGGTGACATATAAAAATGAATCGATCATGCCTGCTATCCTACGAGCCTATTGCTATAACTCGTGAGATTCTAGCATATCC
>JBJEKV010000084.1:0-3946 GCA_051878815.1 Anaerotardibacter sp.
CCCGCTATCTTTCTATGATTGATAATGGTGACGGCGTTCCTGGAGGCTTACATGAGACGGTATTTGAGCCGTTTGTTACCTCTAAGCTCGATACCATCCATACTGACCGATGGGGAGTACACGGCCGTGGTATGGCGCTCTATTCCATTCGTGAAAACACCCAAAGAGCAACTATCCTTAATTCAAAACCGGGACTTGGTTCCGTTTTTCAGGTGCTTTCAGACACCACCGTACTTACCGAAAAGAAAGATCAGTCTTCCTTTCCCGTAATCACACGAGACGAAAACGGAGGACTTGTTTTGCGTGGCCCTCACAACATCATTCGCACCTCACTTGAGTTTGCTATTGACGAAAGAAGGGGAGTAACGGTCTTTTTTGGATCACCAACAGAAATTGCGGCAACCCTTTACTCGTTTAATCGAAAAGCATTAAGTATTCTGGATTCAGTCTTCAACGATGAAATTGAAAATACTCCGTATATCCAGCGTCTTGCACTTGCCTATGACGATGATTCCTTTGTTGAGATAGCAGCTTCTTTAGGCCTTCCTTTGTCAAACAGAAGCGCGTATCGAATTCTCAAAGGCGAAATCCCTCCACTTCAGCCTCTTTTGACGCTTGTTTCTACTGCGCTTGACCCAAACGCTGCAAACAAAGGAAAGGGTTCAAAAGACAGTAAAGAAGCTCAATGTAAACTACAAAAAGAGATCAACGTGTCCAAAGAGAAGATTCTCAACGTTCGTCCTAATCAGAGAAGCTTCAAACTGTTAGATACTGACAAAGAAAAGCTTATAGCACTTGTTGAAGAATGGTATGAGGAGCTTGCTCAGGCCAACTACCTTGAACCAGGGATTGAGCCATCCATAACGTGCACTAAACAGGAGATAAAAGTAAGCATTCCTATTATCCATACGTTATAGAGAATTTCGTTTCAAATAGCATTGCGGTGTCAGATTCCTTTGCTAAAATGTTATTTCGTATATAAATTTCATATTTAAACTAGTAAACGCACTACAATCGAAAGACTAGACATGACACATAATGATGCGTATGAGCATTACACCGAAAGCGGACAAAAGATTGGCTGCTTGAAAGTATCATCTAAATCTTCTCCAGCATCTGTTGCTGGCGCTATTGCAGGAATGATGAAAGACGGATTAAATGTTGAGATTCAATCCGTTGGTGCAGGTGCGGTAAATCAAGCAGTTAAAGCTATTGCTATTTCTCGAGGATTCCTTTCTCCTGTTGGTATTGAAGTAGTGTGCACGCCTTCTTTCGCTGACATCGTTATTGATGGCGAATATCGAACCGCAATTCGTTTCACTGTAGAGCGCAGAAACGCTCTCACCAATTAAATTGACTAGTCTTAAAGCAGGTCCAAAATTGTATAGCTCTGAATTAGCACAAAAGACTTTCTATGTAATTACGTACGGCTGTCAAATGAATAAACACGACTCTGAGCGTATTGTAGGCATGCTCACTAACAAGGGTGCACAGCGTGTTTACTCGTTTGAAGAGGCCGACATTGTAGTATTTGTTACGTGTTGCGTTCGTGAAGCAGCAGAAACACGTCTTATTGGACAAGTTGCTTCTATTAAAAATATTCCTCTCAGAGAAGGCTCACCTGTATCTAAGCGAATCATTGCTATTGGTGGCTGCATAGGTCAAAATAAAGCTGAGAAACTCATTGAAATGCTTCCTCATGTAGATGTGGTATTTGGCACCTTTAACTTAGCATCGCTTCCTCGTTTGCTTGAGCAGACTATTAATACGGGTGAAAATGCCGTTGAAGTCCTTGATGCGGCCGATGATTTCCCTACGAATCTTCCTTCAAAGCGTGAGAATACGTGGTCTGCATGGCTCCCAATTTCTATTGGCTGCAATAACTTCTGCACCTACTGCATTGTTCCGTACGTACGCGGCCGAGAGAAATCTCGCCCCATCGAAGATGTTGTTGCGGAAGCAAAGGCGCTTGTCGAAGACGGCGTAGTTGAGATCACCTTACTAGGCCAAAACGTAAACTCTTATGGTAGAGATTTGTATGGGGATGCGTGCTTCGCTAAGCTTCTCGAAGAAGTAGCTAAGACAGGCGTAAAGCGTCTTCGCTTTGCAACCTCTCACCCTAAAGATATGTCTGACGAACTTATTGCAGAGTTTGGCACCCTTGATAACTTGATGCCGGCACTTCATCTGCCATTCCAGTCGGGTTCTAACCGTATCTTAAAGGCAATGAACAGACGTTACACACGCGAGCATTACCTTGATCTCATTCGCAAATTACGCGAAAGCTGTCCTGATATTGCGCTATCTGCTGACGTTATTGTTGGCTTCCCAGGGGAGACCGAAGAAGACTTCCAGGATACGTATGATTTGGTAAAAGAAGTTGGCTTTACCAACGTGTTTACGTTTATTTATTCTCCACGAGAAGGCACGCCTGCAGCAAAGCTTGAGGACGACACTCCAAGAGAAGTCATCCAGGAACGTTTTGAGAGACTCGTTAAGATTGTTGAAGAGCAAGCGTACGAAGCAAATCAAGTTGACAACAATACTGAGATTGAAGTGCTTATTGAAGGCAGCTCAAAGCGCCACGATGACATTTTGGTAGGCAAGAGCCCTAAAAACCAGACCGTTCACGCTAAGGTTCCTGAGGGCACTAATATCGAAGAGCTCAAAGGCACCTTCGCAAAGGTGAAAATCACCAATGCAAGAACGTGGTATCTCCAGGGCGAAGTTCTCGAGATTCTCTCCTAAATACGGGGAGTTAACAAAACAAGCCATGACTGAACCACTGAGTCTACATAAACCGGTTATTTCTATTGTTGGTCCAACCGCGTCAGGCAAGAGCAGTCTTGCCCAAAACGTTGCAAAACGTCTCGGCGGCGCCGTTATATCTGCCGACTCAATGCAGATTTATAAAGGCATGGATATTGGTACGGCTAAACTTATGCCAGAAGAGCGTGAAGTACCGCATTACCTCATTGACATCGTTGATCCCGGCTATTCCTATTCTGCTCAACAATTTCAGGAACAATCAAGGCAGCTCTTTTATGAGCTTGACCAAAAGGGGATTGTGCCTGTTCTTTGCGGTGGCACGGGCTTCTATGTACAGGCAGCGCTTGAAGATATGAATTTCCCTAAGGGAGATCAGGATAATAACCCAGTAAGGGAGTTCTATACCGAATATCTCGACGCACACGGTGCTCAAGCCCTCTGGGAAGAGCTAAACCGCGTTGATAGCGAATCTGCTAACGTCATTCACCCTAATAACTCAAAGCGCGTCATTCGTGCTTTAGAAATGTATACCGAAGGGGTCTCGTACGCCCAGCAATCCAAGAACATTAAGTCTCTTGATGAAGTAGTTCCTTCTCTTCGCTATGGTATTCAGGTTGATAGAGAACTGCTTAATGAACGTATCAATGTACGCGTTGACTTGATGGTGGAGCAGGGACTTGTTTCGGAAGTTGAAACATTGCTCTATCAAGGATTCGAGTCAGCACTTACCGCTCCTCAAGCAATTGGTTATAAGGAAATTGTTGCTGCGTTGCAGGGTAAATGTTCTCTTGAGGAAGCTATCGAGCAAATCAAACTCGCAACACGCAGATATGCCAAACGACAGCGTTCTTGGTTTAATCGCGACAAAAAAATTAAATGGTTAAACAGTTCGAAACTTTCATCTGATGAAATGGCTTTAGTAATAGAACGTGATTATCTATCTTTGTAAGGATGAACGGTTATGAACCTCTCTTTCGAAAAGCTTCATGGTCTTGGCAATGACTTCGTGTTTATCGACGACATGAGCGAAGAGCTTGAGCTTTCCCCTGAACAAGTTGCTTATTTATGCGATCGTCATTTTGGTATTGGCGCTGACGGTGTAATTTTGGTACGTCCTTCCAAGCGTCCAGAATGCACTGCTTACATGCATTACATTAACTCTGACGGTACCTTAGCT
>JBJEKV010000085.1:0-3944 GCA_051878815.1 Anaerotardibacter sp.
GTTTTTGGTGGGGGTTTCTCTGAATAATCGAACAGGCTCTTCTTTCGCTTAGGCAGAAAAACCGTTCAGACTTCTTTGATGAAGAAATTACACCAAAACAAGGAGAAACGAGACTTTAATGAAAAGCGTCTTGACAATAGCGGGTTCTGATACTTCGGGTGGAGCAGGTATTCAGGCTGATTTGAAAACCATGAGCGCTCTTGGTGTGTACGGCCAGTCTGCCATTACTGCTCTCACTGCGCAGAATACCTTAGGAGTTCAGGGAGTATCTGCGGTTGATCCTGAATTCCTTCGTCAGCAAATTGAGAGCGTGTTTGCCGATATTGTGCCTGATGCAGTCAAGATTGGAATGATTCCTACGCCTGAGTTGGTAGGGGTTGTAGCTGATTGTCTTGAATTGCGTGGACCACTCAAGGTGGTGCTTGATCCGGTTATGGTTGCAACCAGCGGGTCAGCTCTCTCTGATAGTGATTCAGTAAGAGCACTTGTTGCACGCTTGATTCCTCTGGCTACTGTCCTGACGCCAAACATCCCCGAGACAGAAGCGCTGCTTGAGTATACCGATTACTGCTGGAGCGATTCTTCCCATACCTTAAAAACCGAGGAAGACATCCAAAACGCAGCACAGGCACTGCTTGGTCTTGGTTGTCAGAGTGTGCTCATCAAGGGTGGTCATGCGGTCAATGACGCTAACGACTATTATCTTGATTGCGAAGGAAATGCCTACTGGCTGAGAACAACGCGCATTGATACCGAAAATACGCACGGAACAGGTTGTACGCTTTCGTCGGCAATTGCTTCGTTTCTTGCGAAAGGAAACTGGCCTATTGTTGCCGCTCATAAAGCAAAGGGATATTTGACGGGTGCCCTCTCATCCAATCTTTCGCTTGGAAAAGGGAACGGACCAGTCAATCATCTGTGGGCGCTTCATATGTCTGAAGTAGAATTTGCGAAAGAATTAGCTACCCGCGCCACAATCGAAAAGATTTCTGAATAGAGTAAAGCTTGCAGCCGCGCTATAACGCGGCTGTGTTTGTAGATAGACTTGTGAAAGCAGCTCAGGTTATGACAACTTCGATTGAGTGGTTTCGGCTGCAGATAGGCTCGTATGAGCAGGCTAGGTTGTGGCAAGCTCAGCTGAGTGCTTTCGACAAAAGTTGGCTCTATTAGGTAGCTCTTGCCCGAGCGTTCTTGTGCGAGCAGGCCTAATCAAAGAAGTGCGGACGGAAGCGCTTTGCGTATTCAAGAAGAGCCATTCGTTCGCAAGGAATATGCTCCTTATACACTTCTTCTAAAAGTTCATGGAGAACGTTGCCAATTTGTGGTCCTTGGGGAATGCCTAAGGCCAGCAAATCGTCTCCTTTGATAGGAAGATCTTTTACGGAAAACACCGCTTCCTCTTCGAGCATTACTTCAAAGAGCGCTTCGATACTGTTAAGACGTTCCACAATCTCTTCGACACACCACGGTGCATGTGCTTTTGCGTCAGCCGTCATAAGATCAAGCATGGTACGGAAGAGCACTTCGTCATTTTCTAGCTTGTTATACAGCTTGCGAATTGCTTTTTTAGTAGGAATCGGGCGCGTTTCGTGATGGAGCACTAAAAGCTCTAAATCGTGGGTCATCTTCTTGGAGAAACGAAGCTTGAGCGCATTTTGCTTGGCAATTGCAGCTCCACGTGACGGGTGGCCTGTCATGTGGCCGATGCTCTTAGCATCAAGCGTGAAAGTCTCAGGCTTTCCAATATCGTGAAAAAGGGCTGCCCATCGGTTGAGCGGGAGCGGTTTTGCGAAGCTGACGGAGCGGGCCGTATGTTCGAGCATATCAAGATGATGCCATCTGTTTTGCTGAGAGAAGCCTTTCATGTCGCACAGCTCAGGAATGATAATTCCAAGGATATCTACATAAGCGTTAAGGACCGGCTCAATGTAGGATCCGCAGAGCATCTTGGTGAATTCGACCTGGATTCGCTCAGGTGCAATCAGGTTGAGCATTTCTTTGAGCGAATGCGCACTTGCTTCAGTTTCTTCTTTAAGCGAAAATCCTGTTTGCGCGCAAAAGCGAAGAGCTCGCATGATGCGCAAAGGATCTTCCCTAAAGCGGTCTTCGCTCTTACCAACACACCTGATTTTCTTTTCTTGCAAATCATCAAGACCACCGCACAAGTCTAAAAGGCCTCTGTCTGGATGATAGGCAAGGGTGTTTATGGTGAAGTCGCGGCGATAAATATCTTCTTCGATAGTCTCAACGAACAAGACAGAATCGGGATGACGATAATCTCCGTAGACGCTTTCTTTTCTGAAGGTGGTTATTTCGCAGGAGAAAGAATCCCTGAGGGCAGTGATGGTACCGTGTTTGATGCCCGTTTCTTTGACGATGAATCCCGCTTTTTTAAGGAGATTTTTTGCCTCTTGCCAATGAGCGGCGGTTGCAATATCAACATCGGGAGAAATTTCGCCTAATAAATAATCGCGTACATAGCCGCCAATGACCCAGGATTCGTAGCCTTCGTCTTCAAGGGCATCAAGCACTTCTTGGGTATATTTAGGAAGAGGGATAAAAGTCTTTTCAGGACAAGAAACGCAGCCGCCAATAAGTTGATCAGCAGCTGCGTATCTAGTTGTATGTGGAATATTTCTGTCCATGAGGACAGGATACTATGTTTTAACGACCTTTCCAAACAGGAGGACGTTTTTCAGCGAAAGCAGATGAACCTTCAATTGAATCTTCGCTGTGATGGGTGATGTCCATATACTTATCAAGGATTTCCCATCCCTTGGAAGGGTAGATGCTTTCGGTTCCCAAGGTTTCATAAAGCGTGCGCTTGGAATACTTGATTGCTAAAGGAGCGCCGAGAGCAATCTTTTCGGCAAGGTCAACGGCCTTATCAAGTACTTCTTCTTCAGGAACTACGTGGTTGATGATGCCCCACTGATGAGCGGTTTGCGCATCAATTGGTTCAGCAACAAGAAGGAGTTCGTTAGCAAATTTAACCGGAATATGTTGACCAATGCGAAGGAGGCTTCCGCCACCTGCTGCGGTAAGACCAACGCGAGGCTCAGGATAACCGAAGATAGAATCATCTGCACACACTGCTAAGTCGCAGGCAACAACAATTTCGAGTCCGCCACCAAGGCACTTTCCTTTTACGGCAGCAATGAGTGGCTTGTCCCAGTATTTGCGTGTCATGCAGGCAAAGCCCCAGTCTTCCTTTCCTTCAGGAAGTTTGTTGATTCCCTTTGCAATTTCTTTCAGGTCGGAGCCTGCGCAAAAAACGTCGCCGTTATTGGTGAGGATGCACGCACGAAGGTTGTCGTTAGTGTCCCAATATTCGAGTGCTTGGGCAAGATCTTCGCACATCTGATTGTTGACCGCATTTTTGGCTTTTGTGCGGTTAAGGGTAATGATGAAGATGTTGTCTCGCTCTTCAGTGATAATAGTCTCGAATTCCATTATTCCCCCTTACGGTGCTGATGGGAATAGTCCCTTTTGATTCGTATATGGGGAAATGATAACCTTCCCAAATGAAGGAGTTCGGGTAATTTTAAGACACTTTTGTAATGTTTATTCTTAGTGTCTCTCTATAAAAGTTGCTTATAATGCAAGGAAGAAAAAGATACGTTTGCTGCGCTGTATTCTTAGGTTAAGGTGCCTATGATTGACGAGATTCATATTAAAAATGTTGCATTAATTCAAGATGCGTATTTTCAACCATCACCAGGACTTACCGTTATTACGGGTGAAACAGGTGCGGGCAAAACGGCGCTTTTAAACGCCATAAAGCTCTTGATGGGTGAGAGGAGCTCGTCGTCTTACTTACGAGAGGGAGCTCCTGAACTTCTGGTAGAAGGAAGGTTTTTTCGCAATCTTTCTGAAGATTTGGCTGATGACTTATCCGATGAACTCTCTGAGAAGAGAACAGTCGGGAATCAGTGACGGATCAA
>JBJEKV010000086.1:0-3925 GCA_051878815.1 Anaerotardibacter sp.
TTGGTATCTTGCAACAAGCGTAAATGATCAACCTCATGTTCGTCCATTTAGCTTCGCAACAATTGAAGACGGAAAGATTTGGTTTGTAACCGCAACTACCAAGGACGTTTGGGAAGAGTTGACCATCAATCAGAAGTTTGAAGCTTGCTCATGGTGGCCAGGTCATGGATGGCTCATCCTTCGCGGTAAAGCTGGTCTTAACGACACCGTAAGCGATGAAGTTCGTCTTGCTGGTTATGATCACTTGGAGGGTTTGGGTGAACATTATGATGGTCCAAACGATCCAACGCTTACTTTCTTCTCTTTGGAGGAGCCTCAGGCTTGGATTTGTGGCCATGGTCCAAATGATTGGGACCCAATCGAGCTTTAGTAATTAAGTTTTTTCTCGATACTGGGAAGTAAATCTTTCCCGTTAATAATTGAAGACAAAAATTCAAGACTTATTTTTGTTGAATTTTTCTTTACTATTGATTCACGTTGTAACGAATCTTTGATGCCTTCATTCATAAAAAGAATGAAGGCATCTTGCTGAGATAGGCTTTGTACCGTCTATGGTACAAGTGCTTTTCTCGTACTCGATAAAGTGTTGGTAAGTACTTTTTGAGAATCGTTTTCAGGGCAGATTTCTCTTACATCAGAGAGTCTCATATTCTCAGGTATTAAGTAAATTTATCGTGAAGACGGGCAAATTAGCTTAGATGTATATTGCCAAATAGTTGGGTAAAGAATACTATTACTAGGGCTCAATTTTCGCCAAAACACTATATATTGTGTTTGATTAGTGGTTGAGCACGAAAACTCAGGCAGTATGTACAAAATCTAGTTTTGTTTTTTGCTCCTGAGGTTTTATTTTTTTCGGTATGAATAGGCTTAGTTTAAAGTCTAATTAGATAAAGAGATTTCAAAGCTCAGTTTTGGGCTTTAGAGATAGGGGAACATTCATGATTGACGCAATTATTAAGCGTGACGGACGTAAAACTGCATTTGATGCTGAGAAGATTACCGATGCGGTAGAGAAAGCATTCCAGGCTTCTGGTGCAATGCAGAATCGTGATGTTGCCCAGACAATCACTGATGCAGTAATTGCAAAGATCGAAAACGGCGCTATTGAAGGCACTCCTACGGTTGAGGGAATTCAGGACTTGGTTGAACAGTGTCTTATTGAGGCAAACTTCAGCCAGACTGCAAAAGCCTACATTTTGTACCGTGCAGAGCGCAACCGTATTCGTGATGCTAATTCTCGTCTTATTAAGACCTTGAAGGACATTACCTTCTCAAAGGCTTCTGATTCTGACATGAAGCGTGAAAACGCAAACATTGATGCTGACACTGCAATGGGAACTATGCTTAAGTATGGTTCTGAATCTGCAAAGCAGTTCTATGAGATGTGCGTAATTGATCCTCGTTACGCTAAGGCACATCGTGAAGGTGATATTCATATTCAAGATATGGACTTCTATACCTTAACTCCCACTTGCTGTCAGATTGAGTTGCGCAAGCTCTTCAAGGGTGGCTTCTCTACGGGCCATGGTGTTTTGCGTGAGCCAAATGATATTGCAAGCTATTCCGCACTTGCTTGTATTGCAATTCAGTCTAACCAGAATGACCAGCATGGCGGTCAGTCAATCTGTGACTTCGATTATGGTTTGGCAGAGGGTGTAAAGAAGACCTATCGTCGTTTGTTTAAGAAGCATCTTGCTGAGGCATTACAGCTTCTTACTGATATTGAGAATCCTAAGGAAACTACCGAAATCTTCGTTGGCCGTGTAGAAGGCGAAACAGGTAAAATAGCTTCCTTGATTATGGACGCAACCTTTATCGCTGCAATTAAAGAAGAGCTTAAGGAATTGGGCGTTTCTGACGAACTTATTGGTCGTATTTTGGATTACGCTGAAACAAGCGCTAAGCAGGATACCGACCGTACTACCTTCCAGGCAATGGAGGCATTGGTTCACAACCTCAACACTATGCATTCTCGTGCAGGTGCACAGACTCCTTTCTCTTCTATCAACTATGGTATGGATACTTCTGCTGAAGGTCGCATGGTTATCAAAAACATGCTCTTAGCAACAGAAGAAGGTCTTGGTCATGGTGAAACTCCTATCTTCCCAGTACAGATTTTCCGTGTAAAAGAGGGAGTTAACTACAACCCAGGTGATCCAAACTATGACTTATTTAAGCTTGCAATGCGTTGCTCTGCAAAGCGCTTGTTCCCTAACTTCAGCTTTGTTGATGCACCATTTAACTTGCAGTATTACAAGGGTACTCCTGAAACTGAGATTTCTTACATGGGTTGTCGTACCCGCGTAATGGGTAATGTTTATGACCCTGAGCGTGAAATTACTCCAGGCCGTGGTAACTTGAGCTTTACTTCTATCAACTTGCCTCGCTTGGCTATTCGTTCTCGTGGTGATAAAGAATTATTCTTTGATTTGTTAGATTCCAAGCTTGCTTTGGTTGTTGGTCAGCTTGATGAGCGCTTTGAGATTCAGGCTAACAAGCATGTTTACAATGCGCCATTCCTTATGGGTCAGGGTGTTTGGATTGACTCTGAGAAGCTTTCTCCAAATGACACTCAGCGTGAAGTTTTGAAGCATGGTACATTGACCGTAGGCTTCATTGGTCTTGCTGAAGCATTGGTTGCTCTTACGGGCCATCATCATGGTGAAAGCAAGGAATCTCAAAAGCTTGGCTTGGAGATTATTGGTCACATGCGCGGCTATGTAGACCGTCTTGCACAGGAACGCAAGTTGAACTACTCCCTTATTGCAACTCCTGCAGAAGGTTTGTCTGGCCGTTTTGTTCGCATGGATCGTGAGCGTTATGGAGTAATTCCTGGCGTTACTGACCATGACTTCTACACGAATGGCTTCCATGTTCCTGTTTACTACAACATTAATGCATTCGATAAGATTGCAATTGAAGCTCCTTATCATGCACTGACTAATGGTGGTCACATTTCCTACATCGAACTTGATGGTGACCCAACTGACAACCTTGAAGCATTTGAGGCAGTTATTCGCCATATGAAGGAAAGCGGCATTGGTTATGGTTCTGTTAACCATCCGGTAGACCGTGACCCAGTTTGTGGTTACAACGGCATTATTGGTGATCGTTGTCCTAAGTGTGGCCGTGGTGAAGAAGAGGGCGTTCGTTTCGAGCGTATTCGTCGAATCACTGGTTATCTTGTAGGAACTTTGGATCGCTTCAATGATGCTAAACGCGCTGAAGAGTCCGAGCGTGTAAAGCATGGAGTAAATCCTGAGGAAGCTCACATCGCGTTTAACTAGTTCTTCTATACATGATCGAGATGCGTCACTAGGGAGTAATCTCTAGTGACGTTTTTTATTGGATAGTTTTTGTGAATCAGACATTTAAAGGGTATCCTGGTAAACCGAATGAAAAAACAAGCGAAATTGCGATAGGCGTAATTATTGCAAGTGAGATTGAAGTAAGATAATTGCGGAAGCGGGATTTCGACAATTAATAACACCGCACGCAAATTGCTTATAGATACGGAAATGAGAGGTTTGTTGTGCAGCTAAGAATGTATGGCACCGCAAGCGATTCTATCGTTGATGGTCCTGGTCTGCGCTTTTCGGTTTTTGTACAAGGATGCACTCATCACTGTTTAGGCTGCCACAATCCTGAATCACAACCTCATGAAGGCGGTTATTTTCAGAGTGTTGAGAGTCTTTATGAGGAAATTCTTGCCAATAAATTAGTGCAAGGTGTCACGCTTTCTGGGGGAGAGCCATTCGAGCAATGCGCGGCATGCTTAGAGCTTGCTAAGCTTCTTAAAGAAAAGGGCTATTCTATCTGGATTTATTCGGGCTATTTGTACGAAGATCTCATGGCAGGAAAACCTGATGTGCTTGCGCCTGAGCTTTTATCATATAGTGATGTCCTTGTTGATGGCCCGTTT
>JBJEKV010000087.1:0-3885 GCA_051878815.1 Anaerotardibacter sp.
AATTATATTCCATGTGGTGCAAATAAAAAATCCCTCCACCAGGGCGGAGGGATTTAAAAACTCAAAACTGAGAGAAACTATGCAGTCTGAATTACTTCACGATCACCATAGGTACCACAAGATGGGCATACGCGATGAGGAAGCTTTACCTCGCCACACTGTGGGCAAAGGGAACGAGAAGGTGCTGCAATCTTATCATTTTCACTACGACGTGCGTGAGTACGAGCACGACCAGTCTTACGCTTAGGTACTGCCATTTTTGTTCTCCTTCTATTACACAGGCGCATTTACCTGATAGATAACCAATTACGCAAAGAGATACTTTACCAAAACTGATAGCAAGATACAAGTAAAATTACGAACTATTCGCTAAATTTGTAGTTCTTTAATACGGCAAACGGATTCATCTCGTCGATGTCATCTTTTTCACCGCAAACACAGGTTTCCGTGTTGAGATTTGCTCCACATTGAGGGCATAAACCCTTGCAATCATCACTGCAAAGAGGAACGTATGGAAACTCCAAGGACAGTGCCGCAATAAGTAAGGATTTCAGATCTATCTTTTTATCCTCACCTAATACTTCGTATTCGTCCTCTTCCTCTTGAGTGAGCTCAACATCAGCTCCTGGAAGAAGGAAGTAGCCTTCAACTTCTCCCTCAATTTCAAACTCAGTCTCTTCCAAGCAGCGTGCACACTGAGTTTTTGCTACGCCAAATACCGTTCCTGATACTAAAAGTGCCCCTCCGGTATTGGTAACGAATACGTCATACGTCAGTGGTTCCGCAAAGACATATTCCGTAGCACCCTGAGAGATAGTTCCTACTTCACACGTGTCCTTAAAAGACAAACTCTCCGCGGTGGCGAAGAGTTTATCGGGTACTTCGATAAAACAATCAGCCATTAGCGACCCATATTAATAGAGTTTGCGCTTAAACGATCACGACAGCGCTTGATGCTGTTAAGAGCGGTATCGAGGCTCTGCTCGAGGTGATTAAATACCTCATCAGCGTAATCTTCAGCGCCAGCACGAGTCTGACGTTCCATTTCTCGTGCTTCAGCCATAATGGATTCAGCCTGGGACTGAGAAATACGAACAATTTCCTGCTCGGATGCAATAGTGATAGCCTGGCTACGTGCATCCTCAATCAAACGGCTTGCCTGTGCCTCAGCTTCATCAAGTAAAGCCTGGCGTTCACGAATAATCTGACGTGCCTGTGCAATTTCCTGAGGATAAGATGCACGCATTTCATCTAAGATTTCAAAGCAGATGTTAGGATCAATTTGCTTCAAATTATTCTTAGCAAAAGGTGGTTTAGCATCCTCAATATAAGCAGAAAGCTCATCAATAAGAGCAAGCATTCCCTGTTCGTCCATTTTTTTCCTTCCAAAAGCCTGTACCAAGAGTACAAATAGCTATATAACTTTTTCAGTTTATCAAATCTTCAGCGCTAACGCTATAAATTGATAATCTCTGCAATTTTAGCTGTTTTTTTAGATATATCCAGAAAGAGCAGGTATTTTCTTAGAAATTCCCCTCTGACTCCATTAGTTCTCGATATATGCGTGAGCGAAGTACTCTTTCAATGCTTGTTCAACTGCTGGGGTAACAAAGTCCTGAATTTCGCCACCCATAGAAGCCAACTCGCGAATAATGGAAGAAGAAAGGTACATGTACTTTGGAGGAGACATAATAAACAACGTCTCAAGATCCTGATTAAGCTCATAGTTAAGAGCAGTCATTTGGAATTCATACTCAAAGTCAGTAATAGCGCGAAGGCCCTTTACTACTACTTGGGCATCAAGTTCGCGAACTAAATCAACAAGCAAACCGTTGAAAGAAATAACTTTAACGTTTTCGTATTCTTTCAAAGATTCCTTAGCTAATTCAACACGACGCTCATCAGAAAAGATAGGTCCCTTTTTCTTTGACTCAGCTACTGCCACAATAACTTCGTCAAAAATCTGAGATGCGCGAACAATTACGTCAACATGTCCCAATGTAATAGGATCAAAAGTACCCGGAACAACGGCACGCTTCATTATTTAAGCCTTCCTAATCATAGTTATTGCAGTATCGCCATATTTTTTCTGAGAGAAGACTGTGTAGCCCTCTTCCTCTACAGCGTGCGACACTACTTGCATATCCTTTTTTGCGTGTTCATAACATATTAGAACAGTTTCGGAGAAACATCCTTCTTTATCTATAGCCTTTATAAATGAAATCACCTCTTGAGCCTCAAAGGCATACGGAGGATCAAGAAAAACCAAGTCATACGTTCTATCAAGAATGCCAAATGGAAGAAGGAGAACATTCTCTTTGAGTAATTTATACGAACGCCTATCAGCCTTTACTAATGAAAGGTTTTCAGTAACTGTTTTATGAGCTTCGCGGTTTATCTCGCAAAATACGACAAACGAAGAACCGCGGCTCAACGATTCAATACCCAGAGCACCTGAGCCCGCGAACGCATCGAGAACCACCAAGCCTTCAAAGCCATCAAGCGTGCTTACAATGCTCGACATTAACGACTCTTTAACCCTATCCGTAGTAGGACGCGTATTGTTTCCTTTCAATGCCTTTAACTGACGGCCTCTGTATTCACCAGAAATAACTCGCATTATCCTTTTTCCTTCATGAATAAATCTAATTCATAACGAAGAATCCGGTACTCTTCGTCAGATATCGTCTGATTATAAAGAATATCTTCCGCATCTTTTCTTGCAGCTTCAATAATTGCTTTATCGCGAATAACATTAACGAGCTTCAGTTTGCTTACGCCATGCTGATTGAGACCAAAGATGTCACCTTCTCTTCGCTCCGCTAAGTCATATTCAGAAACTTCGAAACCATCTTCGGTTTGTTCCATGATTCCCAAGCGTTCAAGAGCCTCAGGCGTCTGGGAACGGGACACCAAAAAGACCTGAGCATCCTTCGTGCCACGGCCAACACGGCCTCGTAACTGGTGAAGCTGCGCCAGGCCAAACCTATCAGCATCTTCAACAATCATCACCGTAGCGTTTGGAACATCAACACCAACTTCAACAACCGTCGTAGAAACCAGCACATCAATTTTTCCCTCGCGAAATTCCCTCATGGTCTCTTCTTTCTCTTCATGAGAAAGCTTTCCATGGAGAAGTCCCACGCATGCCTGAGAGAACACGGTATTTTGGAGCATTTCAGCATGTTTTATTGCAGACGAAACTTCTGGCTGCAAGGTTTCGTTTTCCAAACCAAACTCAATTGCCGCATATTCAACTTCTGAACCTTCGTTCTCCCCTTCAGATTCCTCCAGGAGTAAGTCCTCTCTCTGGTTCGAAGTAAATGATGGGGTGAGTGAATCAAGCTTTTTCGTGCTAATACCAATTAAAGGACATACCACATAAGCCTGCTCTCCCCTCTCAAGGGCATCAAAAACCGCATCGTAGGCAATGCTCTGCTCGGAAAAATGACATACCTTGGTGCTTCTTTTTCCTCTTTGCGAAGGGACAGAGCGAATATAACTAATGCTTAAGTCACCATAAATAGCTAACGCAAGAGAACGAGGAATAGGTGTTGCCGTAAGCGAGAGAATATCAGCTCCAGGAGCCCTATCAACAAACGTCTTTCGCTGTTCAACACCAAAGCGCTGTTGTTCGTCAATACATAAAAACGAGCAGTTCTTGAATTGAACGCCCGGCTCAAGGAGCGCATGGGTGCCAAACACTACCTGACACGTTCCTTCTTGGAGACGTTCAATGATTGCTTGTTTTTCGCTGCTTGGAGTAGAACCGGTCAAAAGAGCCCACGTAATACCCAACTTGGAAAGATACTTGCCAACCGATTCCACATACTGGTTTACCAAAATCTCCGTCGGACCCATCATTGCTGCTTGATAGCCGTTTGT
>JBJEKV010000088.1:0-17277 GCA_051878815.1 Anaerotardibacter sp.
CGCTGACCTGCGTCAACGCCTAAAATCAGACACACTTTTTGTCCGCTATCCCGAAGAGTCTTAGGATTTCCTCCCTAAACAGAAAAAGAGCGCCAAACTGGCGCTCTCAATACGTTTGTTTTTTAGAGGCCTAACGCCTTTTTCAAACTTGATACACGACGACGAGAAACAGGAATCTTGTCTTCAACACCGTCCAAGCTGAGCAACAAGGTTCCGCCTGACTGTGGCTCAACTTCCTTTACCAAAGAAAGGTTTACCAAATAGCCACGATGAACGCGGAAGAATCCATGTCCGTCCAATGTTTTCTCGAGCTGAGCTAAGCTTACGGTTGAGAAATAACGGTCCGTGTCGGTCTGCAAATAAGCATAGTCATCACGAGCCATAACAAAACGAATCTGATCAATGTTGATGAGAATCTTTTTGCCACCCTTTTCTACTGGGATGCGCTCAGTCTTCTGTGCTTTTGCATGCAATACTACGTGCTCACGAACACGAGTCAATGCCTGGCTCAAACGATCAGTTTCAACAGGCTTTACCAAGTAGTCAATTGCATTAACCTTAAACGCATCAAGCGCAAATTCGCTATAAGCAGTAACGAATACAACAGCAGGTGGGTACTTCAAATGCTGAAGAGCTTCCGCAAGACGCAAGCCGGTAGCCTCTGGCATATTGATGTCCAAGAACATAACGTCACAAGGATATTCTTTAAGCTTTTCAATTGCTTCACGAACGCTTGCAGCTTCAGAAACAACTTCAGTCTGATTAAGCTCACTTAATAAAAATCTTAGCTCGGAGCGTGCTGGAGCTTCGTCATCTACGATAATCGCCTTTAGCAACACTGCCTCCTTGTCAATATTTATCCACACAATCAAAGTCCATTGTAACGTACTTTTCTTGTATTGTGTAAAGATATTACGGCTCTATTTTTGCACAGTTTTTCAAGAACAAAGTAACGTCAGTACCTTCGCCTAATTTGCTTTCAAATTGCATAAATGACTCTGGTCCATAGTAGCCACGCAAGCGTGCATTAACGTTCTTGACTGCAATACCTAAGCCTGTTTCGGAGCGTTTATTCATGATGTTTTCGAGGGCCTCTTCAGACATACCAATGCCGTCGTCAGATACCACAATGCGGATGTCGTCACCCTCCATGCGTGCGCGAACCGTGATGGTAAGTTTTCCTTCTGCAGGCATAGCATGCTTAACCGAATTCTCAACTAACGGCTGAATCATGAAGGAAGGAACGAAGCAGCTCTGCGTGTTTTCTTCAACCTCAATATCAAGACCAAGACGCTCTTCGCCAAATCGTGCCTGTTCAAGGCCAATATAGCGAACAACCTGGTCGAGCTCACGAGGGAAAGAAATCAAGTCGGAATCGTTTTCGAGGGTTCTCCGGTAGAACACCGCAAATTCGCGAAGAAGCAAGCGAGCCTTTTCCGGATCAGTGCGCACATAGGAAGCCATCGTGTTGATGGTGTTGAAAAGGAAGTGCGGATTGATCTGGTTTTGAAGGGCCTTGAGTTCCATGCTGGTTGCAAGTTTCTTCTGCTCTTCCAATTCGCTTGAGGCAATCTGCGTTGAAATGAGCTGAGCGAAGCCCTCTGCAATTGAAACCTGAGTCTCTGAAATACGGGTTGAGCGGGCAAAATACATTTTGAGGGTGCCGCGAATTGTGTCTTCAACCTTCAGCGGAACAATAATTGCTGCCTGAACTTTTTTGATTGGCTTTGGCAGGCCTACTTCCTGAGAGGAAGTGAGTACGCGTGTTTTGCCATCTTGCAAGGAAGCACGCGTGGATGCCGTGCGAATAGCACCACCTAACTTGCCAATATCTTCGCTACCGTAACCGTAATAGCCCAAAACCACCTCGGTGTCGGTGATAGCAACGGCTGATGCGGTTGAATGTTCATAGAGTGCCTGACAGATAACCTGTGCGCCTTCGCTTGAGAGACCATTTTGCATAGCTTCTGCCGAAGTGCTTGCCAAACTGAGAACTTCTGCTGTCTGACTTGCGCGAATGTGGTCTGGGTCAAGCATCAGTGCAAGGGTAATGAGCAAGAAAACGGTAAAGAAGAAGCCCGAAATAGCCAACATAACAATGTTATGTTCCGAGCTAAACATATACCAACCCAAGGCACAGCCTGCCACAAGAGCAAGCAGCAAGAAAACTACCTCGAGAAAAACGTATACGTTCTGTTTCTGAAGATTAACTTTCATGGCTCTCACCTTTATCGTTAAGCCCAACACATTTGGGCAGATACCTAAGAAGAAAGGGCAGCGTGCACCTTATCCTGCAAATGGAAATAATTCATTACCCAGAAGCATAACGGCAGCGAAGAGCAAAAAGCCACTGAAAACAAAACGAAGTTTTCTTTCTGGAATCTTTTTTGCCAAATTTGCGCCAATTACTGCACCAGGGATACTTCCACACACAATAGCAATACCTGCGATGTAGTCAATATTACCAAGAATTCCCTGTTCTATTACGCCTGGTAGCGCAAGAATACAAACGGCGAGCAAAGAAGTTCCTGATGCTTGACTCATCATAACCCCCAGAATGCTAATAAACATAGGGACCATGATGAATCCGCCACCAACGCCAACATAGCCAGAAGCCAGACCAGCAACCAAGCCAATCATAATTGCCAGAAGCACTTTTTTCTTGGTGAAGACAAACGAGGCATCTTTCAAAACTTTTTCAGCCGAGCGAATTGATTGCTCGACGCCACTTTGGGCAACGCCCTGGGTTGCACCGTTGACAGTTCCAACGGCGGCTGCAGTGTTGGCACCGTTAGCAGGCGTAGTAGCGACTCCCGTGACAGCTGAAGCAGTGGCTCCTTTAGCAGCGCCATCAGCAGATCCATCGGCATCCCCGTCAGCAGCTTCGGAGCTTTGAGCTGCAGCCATCTCTTTCTTGCGAGCCTTCGCAGGCTCCTTTGGGCACTTCATTGCCTTTTTGAACATAGTGTAGGACGAGTACACAATAATCAGTGCCGCTGCCAACATAATCAACCATGAAGGCGAAAGGGTTGCCAAGTACACACCTACGGCAGACGTGATTGCTCCTGCCAATCCCGTGATTAATCCCAAAAGCGGAATGCAAGTTTTATTCTTGAGATGGGTCACACAACCCGAAATAGAGGTAGGAATAATAGCGAAGAGTGAGGTAGCCGTTGCGCAAATTGCAGGCAACCCAAAGGCCAACCTGAACAGCGGAACCATGATTGTTCCACCGCCAATGCCTAAAAGGCCTGAGAAAATGCCGATAACTACGCCGCATAGTGCGGCAAAAATGAATACCTCCATGAATGCTACTGCCTCTTTTAGTTTCCCTACTCTTTAGTTCTGTTAATTTTTTATCCGAATGAATGATTATTATTAGGCCGAGCACATTACCTATCCACCCGCACAAGCCTTATTAACAAACCTCTTAATACGCTCGTGGATTGTACCTGTTTTGCCCTTTGTTGAGAGATTTCCGCGCTTTCGAAATCTGCTTGTTTTTGGATCCACGTTTCTTTTCGCCACGCATCCAACGCGCTTCTTCTCGTTTCTGCAAAACCTGCTCGGTCTCATTCATGAGCGCGCGATACGAATTAAAGCGAGCCTGCGTAATTTCGCCTGCTTCAATAGCAGCCTGAACCGCACATCCTGGCTCGTTAGTGTGAGAGCAATCCCTGAATCTACACTCCTGTGCTATCTCTTCGATATCACTAAACGCAGTCTCGATTCCTGCCTTTGCATCCCAAAGACCGAGGCCTCTCACACCCGGCATATCAACAATGTAGCCACCTTGAGGAACAGGAATGATTTCACGTGAAACAGTGGTGTGTCTTCCCTTGCCGTCACCCTCACGAACAGGAGTTGTTTCCTGAAGCTCGTGACCAACCAGCATATTTACTAAACTTGATTTTCCAACGCCACTGCGGCCAATCAAGATGGCAATACATCCCTGAGGAATTAAGGCGCGAACGCTTTCGATACTTTCTGGTTCTTCGGACGAGACAACCAGCGTTTCTACCGTAGAATTTACTAAATCACTTACGCGCTTGCGAATGTCCAGAACTGCTTCTTCCGACTCCGCCAAATCTGCCTTGGTGAGCACAACGGTTACTTCGGCACCCGTTTCATGAGCTAGTACCAGCTCGCGTTCTAAACGACGCATATTAACCTCAGCCAAAGGCTGGGCAACAAAAACGCGGTCGAAATTTGCCGCAAGCACCTGAGGTTGGGAGCGTTCAGTTGGATCTTTGCGAATAAACGCGCGTGTGCGAGGATAAATCTCTTCGATAATGCCTTTGTCGTGAGTATCGGCCTCTTTTACCTCAACATAGTCACCAATAACGGCACGATTGCCCGCACCTTTAACTAAAGAGGTTGCATGTTCGCAGCGCAAACAGCTTCCGTCTTCAAAGCGAACAAGAGGAAAACCTCGGTCAAGTTTTATTACCACGCCACGCATTAAAGCTCGCGTTCCTTTCGATAGTTGTAGAAGCCCAGAAGCAATGCTCCCGCAATGAGAGAAATTATACCCGCTGTCAAAATCACGGGATTAACCTGGTTATCAATTTCGGTACCTTTTTTCAAAGCCGTAACTTCTTGCGCATGAATATCGGTTTGGCCCTGATGATATTTGCACGCCATGTTAAAGGTTCCACGGACTTGCAGGGTAGTACCAACTTGGCTGTAATTTCCATACGAGTCAATGAGCTCGGTCTGTGCTGCATTCATAAGAACTGACACGCAAGAAGGATTATCCGAATCCTGCTCCTGAAGACAAATCCAGTAGTTGTCGTACTCATCTTCTGAAGAGATGCGATCTCCTACCACTTCGCCCGTAATTTGAACTGTCTGATTGTCATGCAAGGTTCCTTCGGAGAGCAACTCGGAGATTGAAGCATCGTACAAGAAGGACGTATCAGGAAGTTGGTTAACGTTTACGGAATTCGAAAGCTCTTCAGTGGTAGTTGAGGTTGAAGAGGTAAGGCTCTCCAACGCACCCGATTCGCTGTTGTTAGAAGAACAGCCACTCACAAACAGCACGCATATAAGCATCGCGAAAATGCTGGCGAAAAGCTTCGCTCTGCTCATCTGGTTTTGTCTGTCTTTTTGTTCGCACTTGTTCATTACAGCTCAAGTTCAACTTTCTTATTAGGAATAAGAGAAACAACTACCTTAACAATGAGAGCAACCAGGGTGATAATTTCCAGACGACCTGCCCACATCTCAAGAATATAAATCAATTCCAATGTTGGAGGCATGCCTTGTGTTGCAATTCCGCTGGTCAAACCACCGTTTGAACCCATAGCCACCGCTTCGAAAATTGCCATAGAGGCATCATAGCCATGAGCAATGCCGGCCAAACTTCCCAACAAGTAGGTAATGATAAACAAAGCAGAAACCGTCATTGCAGTTTTTGCTTCCTGAGTTGATAAAATTCGCTTGCCCAAATGATAGTAGGTGACCGAAATGCAGGCAGAATCAGGAGACAAGGATTCTTTGATAGTTGAAACGGCCGATTTCGCAACCAAACCAATACGGGAAAGTTTAATACCACCAGCAGTAGAACCACTTGAGCCGCCAACTGCCATCAAGATAGCCAAAATAAAGAAGGCGCCTGAGGAGAACATGGTTACGAGCTGATCACCCGTGATGTTTTGCAAGCCCGTCGTGGTAGAAGCCGCAATCAGCATAAACACACCGCGACGCATCAAAGCAGGCAAGTCGGAGAAAAGCGAGGAACCAATCAAGGACGCAATAAAGATTGCACCAACGGCCAACAACCAAATAGCTCCTGCTCTAATTTCAAAGTCAGCGAAGAAGTGGAACGTCTTTCCTTTCCACACCGCCACAAAAAGCGCAAAGCTAATGCTGCCAAGCAACATGATAACCATGCTCACACATTCCATTGGGAAGGAATGATAGTACGCAATAGACTGACTTACCGGCGCAAATCCGCCCGTTACGAAGTCGGTAATAGCAATCCACAAACAATGGAAGAAGGCACGAGAAGGTTCCATGCCACCAATAACCGCGAACGCCGTTAAAAGTAAAGCAGTGCACATAACAATAACTATGGCAATACGGGCAATAAGACGGGTGGTATTAACAACGCTTGGCACTACGTGCTCGCTTCGACCTTCGGCACCATACATACCCGAAACGCCGCGACCCATAAAGCCCAAAGACAGCGCCACAACTGCCAGACCTAAGCCACCAATAAAGTGCATGGTAAAGCGCCACATATTATCGGCCATGGACAGATGCTCAATATCCACGACCAATGAAGCACCCGTAGTGGTGAGACCTGAAACTCCTTCGAACAACGCGTCCAAATAAGAAGCATAATGGCCAGAAGAATAGAGCGGTAGCGAAGAGAGGCCTGCCAACACAAGCCATGCAATACCAACCAGTACTAATGCTTGCTGTGACGTAAGCTTTCCAGGCTGGACACGACATAACCTAAGAACAGTGCCAACTACAATACCGGTGCCAACCGCAAGAATATAGCGCGCAAGGGCTTCCCACTCCTGAAAGAGAAGTGCTACCAAAATAGGGAGAGCATACGCAATGGAGAAATACGTAATCAGTACTCCCAAATAATGAGCTATAGAGCGAAGGTCTTGAAACGTAAATCTTTGCCACACGATTCAAGCACCTTGCCTTAAGGAAAAAGGAACAGCAATCTTAGACCAATGGTGATGATATAGAGGAGAATGATAAAAATAACCAAGCTGGCTAAAACCACCCCTACACCCAACAAAGGTTCAAGAATCTGTTCTTTCTTTTCTTGCGAAATCTTCATAAGCGACATTTTAGTACATCGCAAAAAGAAAAGAACCTCCCTTGACCGTAAAAGCATCAAGGGAAGTTCCAAAGAGTTAAACGTGCACACAAATGTGGCTAAATGCGCCCATCAGTATCCGAACAATCCGCGCGAAGGCGCGCGTTGGCCGCAGATGCAGGCGCAAGCGCTCGGCACACATTAAACGCAGGTGCTAAGTTCGTGCATGAGGCGCGCTTTTTGCCCGGGCTCTGCGCAGCTTACTTTTCGCCAAAATCAATGTCACTCAGAAGATTGTTTGCCTGAGCAATCAAATCGTCAGCTTCTGGCGAAGAGTTCTCAGCTTTTTTAGGGGCAGCCTCGGTAAGCAAACGACGCTCCTGCTCAGTCAATCCCTGAGGATGAACCGCAACTGCGTATTCGCCTTCAGAATCAAGATCAACTACGATCGTTGCGCCGTCATCGATTGCGCCTTCGATAATCTCAGAAGCAATGCGGTCCACAATCTGACGCTGAATGAGACGCTTTAATGGACGAGCGCCAAATACAGGATCGTAACCATCAATTGCTAAACGCTCTTTTGCAGCAGGAGAGACCAGCAACTCAACGTCTCTATTTGCAAGACGCTTCTGCACGTCAACCAACTGCAAGTCAACGATAGGCTCAACATCAGCAATAGACAAAGCTTCAAACGTAATGATGTCATCAATACGGTTCAAGAACTCTGGGCGGAAGGTGTTGCGCAAAGAGTCATTAATCTTAGTGGTAAGCTCAGCCATTGCCTCTGCCATGTCATCAAGATTACCCGAGAGCATGCTCTGCATAGTCTGATTCTTGATGCGGTTAACCTTCTTCTGGCCAAATTCGCGAATGCTCTCAGAACCAACGTTGCTCGTCATGATAATGATGGCATTCTTAAAGCTGACCACACGACCCTGACCATCAGTCAAACGGCCGTCATCAAGCACCTGAAGCAAAATGTTGAACACATCTGGATGTGCTTTCTCAATTTCGTCGAGCAAAATTACGCTATAAGGCCTACGACGAACTGCCTCGGTGAGTTGACCGCCCTCGTCATAACCAACATATCCTGGAGGGGCACCAATCAAGCGCTGAACAGAGAACTTCTCCATGTATTCGCTCATGTCAATGCGAACCATTGCGCGCTCGCTGTCGAACAAGTACTCAGCCAATGCCTTTGCCAACTCCGTCTTACCAACACCAGTTGGACCCAAGAACAAGAAGCTGCCAATTGGCTTATCAGGATCTGCCAAGCCTGCACGGGACCTGCGAATTGCGCCCGCAACAGCAGAAACTGCCTTATCCTGACCAACAACGCGCTCATGAAGCTTTTCTTCCAAGTCAACAAGCTTGGCCATTTCGCCCTGCATCATCTTGGTTACCGGAATGCCCGTCCACGAAGAAACAACTTCAGCAATCTCTTCCTCAGATACTTCCTCTTTCAGGATTGCTCCTTCATTTTGGCGAAGCTCAAGCGTCTTTTCTGCCTCAACCAAACGAGCCTGCAACTCAGGAATAGTGCCATAGCGAAGTTCGGATGCGCGTGCCAAGTCGCCATTACGGGTAGCAATGTCTTCCTCGAGCTGGGCAGCCTCAATTTCAGACTTAATAGACTGAACGTCAACAATAACGTCTTTTTCGTTATGCCATGCTGCCTTCTGAACATCCAATGCATCGCGTGCAGAAGCAATTTCCTGGCGAAGCGCTTCCAAACGCTTGCGGCTTGGCTCGTCAGTTTCCTTCATGAGAGCCTGCTCTTCAATCTGCATCTGAGTTAAGCGGCGCTCAGCAATGTCAATCTCTTCTGGCATGCTGTCAATTTCAATACGCAAGCGAGATGCAGCTTCGTCCATCAAGTCGATTGCCTTGTCTGGCAAGAAACGATCAGAGATATAACGGTCAGACAACTGAGCAGCAGCAACCAGAGCAGAGTCAGCAATACGTACGCCGTGATGAATCTCGTACTTTTCTTTCAAACCGCGAAGGATTGTGATGGTTTCCTCAACGCTTGGTTCGCCCACAAGAACAGTCTGGAATCTACGTTCAAGAGCAGCATCCTTTTCGATGTACTTGTGGTACTCATCCAAGGTGGTTGCACCAATTGCGTGAAGTTCGCCACGAGCAAGGGCAGGCTTGAGCATGTTGCCCGCATCCATCGAGCTATCTCCAGAAGAACCAGCGCCTACAATAGTGTGAAGCTCGTCAATGAAAAGGATAATCTGACCTTCAGATTCCTTTACTTCGCGCAAAACTGATTTCAGTCGGTCCTCAAATTCGCCACGATATTTTGCACCCGCAAGCATTGCAGGCAAGTCGAGCGCAATGAGCTCACGATCCTTCAAGCTTGAAGGCACATCGCCGGCAACAATACGCTGGGCAAGGCCTTCAACAATAGCGGTCTTACCGGTACCAGGCTCACCAATGAGAACTGGGTTGTTCTTGGTACGGCGTGACAAAACCTGAATAGTCCTGCGAATTTCTTCAGACCTGCCAATAACCGGATCAAGCTTTCCTTCACGTGCAGCCTGGGTAAGATTGAGGCCATACTGCTCAAGGGAAGCGAATTCAGTTTTGTTAGTCTGGTCAGTTACGCGTGTATCACCACGCAGGCTTTCATATGCCTGCTCAATAGTGGCGCGGGTGATTCCGTTGTTGTTAAGAATTTTTCCTGCAACGCCCTTATCTTCTGAAAGCGCAATAAGAAGATGCTCACTGGTTGCGTATGAGTCACCCAATTTTTCGGCAATCTTAACAGCCGCATCAATGATTTTTACAAAATTATCGGAAGGAATAGCCATACCCATAAAGCCTGCATTTTTTACTTTAGGCATGCGATTTTCCTCTTCGGTAACCTGATTCATGATTACCGCAGAATCTGCGCCAATACGGGTAATAATGGCGTTCATGTTGTTTTCGCCTTTAGACAACAAGGCATCAAGCAAGTGAATTGGTTCTACTGAGCCTGCTTCTTTGTCTCCTGCCACGCCCATTGCTGCCTGAAATGCTTCTTGTGCTGAAAGTGCTAATTTATCAAATCTCATAGTAGACCTCCTTCTTTGGTCTTCTACGCTTGCCTTTGCAAAAACGGTTAGTGAAACTACTCGTAAAACTATTTATTTCTCTTTGTTGTTTTTAAGGTTTGCGCAAACTCGGTTTCGTTCAACCAAAGTCTGCGCAAACGAAGTTTTGTTCCAACTTTGCTTAGCGCCAACGGGCTTAAGCCAAGCCTGATTTAATACAAACGGCGAAGCTCTGTTGATTGGCTTGAGCGAACAAGTGAGGTCACACTTTCGCGTGTTTCCAACTCATGCACCCTATCAGCCAATTTACGCACACGCCTATGGAGGGTATCAAGCTCTTTATCGCGCTCATCAAGACGACCCTTAAGATCAAGAATGCGAATTACTCCCGCCAGATTAATGCCTTCGCTGGTCAACTCGTTAATGAGCTGAATCTGGTCAATATCTGCCTGAGAGTACATACGGGTATTACCGCTTGTACGCTGAGGAGTTACCAAACCCTTCTGTTCGTATATACGCAGAGTTTGTGGATGAACCCCTGCAAGCTCCGCTGCAACGCTAATCATATAGAGCGGTCTATTTGGATCGTTCATTACCAGTTCCTCACTTCTTCATTGCTTGCTTGCTGATACGTCATAAGAGCTTCTTTTGCTTCGTCAGATAATTCCTTTGGAACTACCACGTTGATAGTGAGCTTAAAGTCACCATGTCCCGAAGCATCTTTTCCGAGTTTTTTAGCGCCTTTTCCCTTCAAGGTCAGTACGGCTCCATTTTGCGTTCCTGCAGGAACCTTCATGCGAACCTTCGACCCATCAGGAAGAGGAACAATTATTTGTGCGCCAAGTGCTGCTTCTGGGTACGTTACCGGCAAATCCATCAAAACGTCTGCTTTATCACGCGTGTACAGAGGATGTTTGTCAATCTTTACGGTTACTAACAAATCTCCTGCTGGACCACCGTTAACTCCCGCTCCACCTTTTCCTTTTAAGCGAACACGGCCGCCATCAACAGCGCCTTCAGGAATCTTGATAACCAATTCTTCTTTTTGGCTGCTTTGAGGCGTGCGAATTTTTACCTTCTTTTCGCAACCAAAAAATGCTTCCTCAAACGAAAGGGTCATGCTTACGGTTTTATCCTGACCCTTCTGTGGACGAGGTTGTGCTCCCGCAAAGTTCCATTCAGTGCCGAATGCACCTTCTCCACGACGCATGCTTTCCAAAATATCGGACCAGCCTCCAAACCCTTCAAAAGGATTTCCTGCGCCGCCTCCGAATGGATTTCCGCCTGCCCATCCATGAGGGATCTGGTTTTCGTTTGCGGTTCCATATTGGTCATAGAGGTTACGTTTCTTTTCGTCACTTAAGACTTCGTAAGCCTCGTTAATGTCCTTGAATTTCTCTTCATCGCCGCCGGCATCAGGATGATTTTCTCGTGCAAGCTTGCGATACGCTTTCTTGATGGTTGCAGCATCTGCGTCACGTGGAACGCCTAGCGTCTTGTAATAGTCTGGTGTGGAAGCCATTCGTTCCACCTCCTTTTCAAAAAAGAGTTCTTACAAAACAGGCGAACCGCTATACTGGCTCGCCTGTTACTTCAATACAAATCTGTGCTGAGACCTCAACTACTCTTCGGTCTCAACTTCTCGACGAGGACCGCCCGTAGTTACGGTAACCATTGCGGTACGAATTACCTTCGTACCCATGCGATATCCCTTTTGGTATACCTCAGCAACTGTTTCATCAGGAACTGTTGCGTCTGGAACCGTAGCAACCGCCTGAGCCTCAAGTGGGTTAAGTGCCTCACCCTTAGGGTTGATTACTTCAACGCCCTCTTTCTCAAATACGCTACCGAGCTTGTTGTAAACAGCTTTAACGCCATCAAGTAATCCGTTTTCGCCGTTTGTTTCTGCGTAACTGATAGTGCGCTCAAAGTCATCCATTACCGGAATGAGGTTCTCAATCACTTTTTCACCAGCGCGAAGTTTTTCTTCCTCGCGTTGCTCATTCATGCGACGGCGATACGTATCCCATTCAGCATGAAGGCGAAGGTATTTATCCTGCCAATCAGCAGCCAAACGCTTTGCAGCTTCAATCTGCTCTTCGGCAGTTTCCTCAGCTACTGCTTCTTCGGTTTCCTCGGAAGCCTCTTCTGCAGTTTCTGGATCGAGTACTTCAGCTTCAACCTCGCAGGCTTCTTGTGAAGCCTGCGCTGTGTTTTCCTGAACCTTCTCTTCGGCAGCCATGATTAGTTGTCTTTCTTTTCGTCGTCAACAACTTCGAAGTCTGCTTCGATAGTGTCATCATTTGCAGGAGCTGCAGCACCTTGCTGTGCGCCTGCTGCATCTGCAGAGCTGTAAGCAATTTCTGCCATCTTGTAACCAGCCTGCTGCAATGCCTCAGTTGCTGCCTTGATTGTTTCGATGTCTTCGCCTTCAAGAGCGGTCTTTGCCTGAGCAATTGCATCTTCTGCCTGCTGCTTAGTGTCAGCAGGAACCTTATCGCCAAGCTCCTCGAGAGTTGCGTTAGTTGCATTTACCAAGGAGTCGCAGTTGTTGCGAATTTCAACTTCTTCCTTGCGAACGCGGTCTTCCTCAGCGTGAAGCTCTGCGTCCTTAACCATACGATCTACTTCGTCATCAGTTAATGCAGTAGAACCGGAGATGGTGATTTCCTGCTGCTTGCCAGTGCCAAGATCCTTAGCGGATACGTTAACAATGCCGTTAGAGTCGATGTCGAAGGTAACCTCAATCTGTGGAACACCACGACGTGCTGCAGGGATACCAGTAAGCTGGAACTTACCAAGAGTCTTGTTGCCTGCTGCCATTTCACGTTCACCCTGGAGAACATGAATCTCAACGGAAGTCTGGTTGTCAGCTGCAGTAGAGTAAATCTCAGTCTTACGGGTAGGGATTGCAGTGTTGCGGTTGATCATCTTGGTCATTACGCCACCCATGGTTTCAACGCCCAAGGAAAGTGGGGTTACGTCCAAAAGAACGATGCCGTCAACGTCACCAGCAAGAACGCCACCCTGTACCGCAGCACCCATTGCAACTACTTCGTCAGGATTTACAGACATGTTAGGCTGCTTGCCAGTAATGGTCTTTACCAATTCCTGAACAGCTGGCATACGAGTAGAACCGCCAACCAAAATTACTTCGTCAACGTCGCCTGCCTTCAAACCTGCATCGCTCAAAGCCTGCTGAACTGGCTTCTTACAACGGTCAAGCAAGTCCTTAGTGATGCGCTCGAACTCTGCACGAGTCAAGGTGTAGTCCAGGTGGAGAGGACCAGCTGCGCCTGCAGAGATGAATGGCAAGTTGATGTTTGCCTGAGTGGTGGAAGAAAGTTCCATCTTTGCCTTCTCAGCAGCTTCCTTCAAACGCTGAAGAGCCATCTTGTCTGCGCGGAGGTCAATGCCGTTGTCAGCCTTGAACTTGTCTGCCAACCAGTCAATGATGCGCTGATCCCAGTCGTCACCACCAAGATGGTTGTCACCTGCAGTGGACTCTACTTCGAATACGCCGTCACCGAGCTCGAGAACAGATACGTCGAAGGTACCGCCACCAAGGTCAAATACGAGAACTTTCTGATCCTTGTTAGTCTTATCAAGACCATATGCCAAAGCTGCAGCAGTAGGCTCGTTGATAATACGCATTACTTCGAGACCAGCAATCTTGCCTGCGTCCTTAGTTGCCTGACGCTGTGCGTCATTGAAGTATGCAGGAACGGTGATAACTGCCTGAGTGATAGGCTCACCAACGCGCTTTTCAGCATCTGACTTGATCTTCTGAAGAACCATTGCAGATACTTCCTCTGGCATAAAGTCTTTGCCTTCGATGTCAACAACTGCGCGGCCGCCGTTACCAGACTTTACTTTGTAAGAAACGGTCTTCTGCTCTTCACCAGTCTCTGCAAAAGAACGACCAATGAAACGCTTTACAGAAGCAACGGTGTTCTCAGGGTTGGTTACTGCCTTGTTCTTTGCAGCCTTACCAACAATGCGCTCACCAGTTTTCTCGAAACCTACAACGGATGGGGTAGTGCGGTCACCTTCAGCGTTAACCAAAATTTCAGGCTCATTGCCTTCCATGATTGCCATAGCAGAGTTGGTCGTACCAAGGTCAATACCGATAATCTTTGCCATAATCTATTTCCTTTCAGCTTTGCCCGCCATGCGGGCTCTCTGTTGTTACCAAATTAGATAATCTACGAATAGTATCTATATAATCTTTGACGATGAACATAATAAAATCTAAGTGCATCATTGTCAAGTTTCCTAATTTTCAAATGTTAAGATTTTGTGAGCGTCACATTTCCGCAGATCAGAGAGGGAAAATGAAAAACTGCCACTGTTTTTAGCAAGCGAAAGAATCTATATAAATCTAAGTAAGGTCTTATAAATCTGGGTTCTAACCACCCAAAAAAGTGCCGTATTTATACTTATATAAATAGTAGGACTACATAAGGAGTGCTCATGGACTTGAAACAATTGACGCTTCAAACTACTCCGTAAGTATGGCGCCTTTGATTGCACAGGATGTGGCAAAGCTCAAAGAAGTAGTAAGCGAATACGTTGGGGAGTAAAAAGAGGTAGTGATCAAATATTGGTCAATAAAAAAAGAGCCCCGAAGGGCTCTTACAAAATTTGTGCTTAATTGTTTTGCGTGAAACAGATTAATTAATCTTCAACAATCTCAACAATTGCGCCCATTGGGCACTCTTCAACGCAGTCACCGCAAGCGATGCAGGCGTCTTCGTTGGTTACTTCGAGAACACCGTCAACAACTTCAATAGCACCCTGTTGACATGCGTCTACGCAAATACCGCAGCCGATGCACTCGTCAGCTTCAATAATAGGACGTGCCATAATTTTTAACCTCGCCTTTACTTATCTGGTTAATACTCTTAGGGAAAATATCACGACTTATCTCGTTTGCAAGGATAAAACGGTGATTTTTCCGTCAAGTGATGTCAATCACTACTTTTTTAGACTAAAGGGGTGTTTCCCTCCCTAAAGTCATCACAACAAATTCAACTTTTTGTCATATTTTGAAATCCAACGAAGGACTCATTTTCGCACTAACAAATACGAGGGAGCTGCTGGCCTACCAACATATCCATAATGCGAAGCGCGCCAAAACCGGTACGAATAGAAACACGAGGATCTCTATCTTCTGGCTTCTGCTTTACTTCGCCAATAATGGCTGCATCTACGCCATATTTGTTTGCCTTCATAGCTTCAAGGGCTGCCTCGGCCTGTTCGGCAGGAACAACGCAAACCATCTTGCCCTCATTTGCTACCTGATAAACGTCATAACCCAGCATTTCGCACGCACCTAATACGGCGTCTTTTACCGGAATGCTTTCTTCTTCAACCTCAAAATCAACCTGCGACTGATCAGCGAGCTCGTTTAAGGTTGAAGCAAGACCGCCGCGGGTAGGGTCGCGGAAGCAGCGTGTGTCAGGAGCTACTGCGAGCACTTCCTGAATGAGATGGTTAAGCGGTGCAGCATCAGTTTTTAAATCTGCCGAAAAGCTCAACTCTTCGCGACAGCTCATAATAGTGATTCCGTGATCACCAAGCGTGCCCGTAACGAGGATTTTATCTCCTGGCTTACAGTTTGCGCCGCTAAGAGATACGCCTTTTGGAATATAGCCAACACCACTGGTGTTAATGAATACGCCGTCACCATGACCACGATTTACTACTTTGGTATCGCCGGTAACAATCTTGACTCCTGCTTCTTTAGCCATTTCGGCCATAGATGCGCAGATCTTTTTCAAATCCTCAACCGGAAAGCCTTCTTCCAAAATAAAGCCGCAGCTTAAATACTGAGGAATAGCGCCCGAAGTTGCTACGTCATTGACTGTGCCACAAACAGCAAGCTTTCCAATATCGCCACCCGGGAAGAAGTGAGGAGTTACTACAAAACTGTCAGTAGAAAAAGCCAAATTGCCTTCTTCAGGAAGTGGCAAGGTTGCTGCGTCATCTCCTGCAAGAAGTTCATCGCTTCCATATGCTTCATAGAAAACTTGGTCAATAATGCGTTTCATCATAGTGCCGCCGCTACCATGACCAAGAAGTACGGTTTCGTCCATTCTTACTCTAGCTTTCTGTGCTCTAAATAAATTCGCCGGTAGTAGTCATTACCAAACGACCCGTCTTAACACCCTTAGTGCCCAAGATGAGATTTCCTACATCTTGCACCTGGCCCGTTTCTCCCTTAAGAATAATGACCTCGAGACAATTATTAGTATCAACATGCACGTGAACCGAAGTGATTACCATATCCAAATAGTGATGCTGAATATGGTGGAGCTTTTCCTGCAAATCAGTTGCATGATGATTGTAAACAATGGTAAGAGTGCCCATCACAATGCGGCCTGGCGTAGCGCATTCGTCTTCAACTAACGCTTCGCGAACAAGGTCACGCACAACTTCGCTTCGGTTTTTTGCTAAACCGCGACGGGCAACCAAGCGGTCGAATTTAATTAATAGGTCTTCCGGCATTGCTACCGAAAAACGCATTAAATCATTTTTCATTCTTCACTCTCTTGTTTAAACGAGATTAACGGTAACTCCGCTTGCAGCGCTTGCGTCGTCTTCGAGAGCATCCTTTGCGTCGTCGATCATTGCGCGTACTGCATCAAGAGCATGCATTGCCTCGTGAAGCTTTGCACCAACTGTTTCATATCCAGCATCTTCAGCGTTGTGACCCAAGTTGTGAACCCAACGACGCTCAAGTTTAATATGATCGTCAATCTGATCGAGCATCATTTCGAACTGACCGATATTGATTCCGTTAGTACACATTTTTGCCTCATTTCTGTTGAGTTTCGAAGATAGTCTTAATATATGGGTCATTGGATAATAATAGTTAGGAAAATGTCTCAACGGTAACAAATCCCGACTAAAATGTAACACTACCGCCTTTTGAAAGATAGTGACCGCCTTGGCCATACAAATTGGAGTGAAATCATGACTTCTCAAAGCACTTCTCTTTACGATATTCCGCGAATTCACGTATGGAATGCCTATGGTTCCTATCTTCAAGGGTCTTCAGCGGCGCTGTTTTGTGTAGTTTCTTCTGGCGAAGTTTCACTCGAGACACGCTCGGCTCTTCTTGGTGTGGCAAGCAGGCTTGGCTATGGTGATTCTCTTTGCTTTGTTACGCTTGCTCCTACAAAGAGCACTCCAGGCACGCTTGAACCTGCAAGCAATACTTTTTCTCCTGCTACCTACTGCCCAGAAACTGCAAGTGATTTTCATGGCGAAAATAATGCTGTGCTCGGAGCCGATACAGAACTTCCTGCAAGCAATACTCCCGACGCGGTTGTTCCTTCAAACAATACTCCTGGCTCTTTTCCTTCCTTTCCACTAGAAGGAAAAGAGCTTTTGCAACTTATCGAAACACTTGACCCGCTTTGCTTGGTTTGCTGTGACCAAAACGCG
>JBJEKV010000089.1:0-17249 GCA_051878815.1 Anaerotardibacter sp.
GACGAGTGCTTCCTGGACCTGTCCGATGGTGGAGAGAGCCTGAAAGAATTCCTGGATGCCTGCTTCTTTTTCGTCACGTGCCATAATCTGGCCGTTGCGATAACGCATCTGCTCAACATTTACGCCTTCGTAGTTGGAGTTTGGATAGCCGTAGTAGCACCACAAGAAGGAGCAAATCTTCATCTCTTCGCCTGGCTCAGCAAGAACCTTGATGGTTTCAGGGGTGACTAAAACAATCTCGCCAGGGCCAAGTTCGTAGACGGTTTCGTAACCAATCTTCTGGTAAGCGAAGGATTCGAAAGAAACGCAGTGGCCATCATCATCTTTACCAATAAGGATTGGCAAACGACCAACTTTGTCGCGAGCAGCAATAATGCTTCCGTCGTCAGTCATAACAAGAAGGGTCATGGAACCCTGAACAATATCTTGTACGTACTTGATGCCTTCAACGAGGTCAGCCTTCTTGTTGATGAGATACGCAACGAGCTCAGTCTGGTTTACTTCGCCCGAGCTCATAACCATGAACTGCTGATCGTTATTTTCGAAGCATTCCTTGAGAATTTCGTCATGGTTATTAATGGTTCCGATGGTCGTAATTGCGTATACGCCCAAGTGAGAGCGAACCATCAATGGCTGTGGATCTTTGTCAGAAATGCAGCCAATTGCAGAAGTTCCGTGGAAGTCGTTTAAATCGTCTTCAAACTTGGTACGGAACGGGGTAGTTTCAATAGAGTGGATTGCGCGTTGAAAGCCCGTTTCAAGATCGAGAACGGTCATACCAGCACGCTTGGTGCCAAGATGAGAGTGGTAGTCAACGCCAAAATAAACGTCAAGAGTAACGTCACGCTTGGAAACAGCGCCAAAAAAACCTGCCATTATCGTGCTCCTTCTGGGGTAAAGAAATGCAGGACACAGTTGATTTTCTTTGTCCGCACTTGATTATAAGCCCTAGTTTTCTCAAGCCTGACCGCGATTGAGGATAGACGCACCACATTAACCAACAAACGTCCATTTTTGGCCTACTTTTAACGGTTTAGAAACAATTTATACTTGAGAGGAGGAGGCAGACATGGGAAGTAGAAAAGGTTCAGCAAAAGCGAAACGCCGTGAAGAATTCATGTCCTCGCTGGGCGGCATGGATGATGTGTTCTCCCGCGAGAACAAGCGCCGCCAGGAAAGCTCCCGAAAACGTGAGGCTGCCTTGAGAAATAAAGCGTGCGAATCGAAGAACAGATATTCGTCAAAAACCGAAGCTCAGCTGGCTATTAGGTCGTGCGAAGACTATGGAACAACGGGATTGCGCTGTTATCGCTGCGAGTATTGCAATGGCTGGCATCTAACGTCGAAAAGACAGTAGATCCGTGGGATCTGTTTTACGCGGGTGGCAACGGTTGCTTGTGAAAGCTGCTTGCGTGTAGGCGAAAGCAGCCAGCTGTCAAAGATTTCTTTACCCAAAAGGAAGTAAATGACCAGGAAATACTCATTTTCTGCTAACGCGTGCCACGTAAAGCAATCAGCTTGAAACAATTAACAGAGAACCAAAAAGGGCTGCCACATGGGCAGCCCTTCGTTTTGTCAGTATGTCTGAGTTGGGAGTTCCTTGATTGAAGGCTTGCTCATGGCTCAGACGGTAGTAGGAGTTTGAAGCTTAAACCTTGTCCCTAACCTTTGTCTTTATCCGAGCATTGACCGAAGCTTGGGATATAACTTTCCTCACACTCGCTTATTCGATTGGCAAACCGCCTGCCTGCTGAATACCTGGTACTGCAGGGATGGAAGCGAAGCCTACTTCAAGCTCTTCGTCGGTAGGGATGTGGTCAATCATGGTACCATTCTTGAATGCATCGTAAGCATACATGTCAAAGTAACCAGTACCAGTCAAACCGAAGAGGATAACCTTCTCTTCGCCGGTTTCTTTACACTTGAGAGCCTCGTCAATAGCAACGCGAATTGCATGGGAGCTTTCAGGAGCAGGAAGAATAGTCTCCAACTTAGCAAACTCAACTGCAGCTTCGAAAACTTCAGTCTGCTTTACGGCAACTGCCTTCATGTAGCCATCATGAACCAACTTGGAAACGATTGGGCTCATGCCATGGTAACGAAGACCACCAGCATGGTCAGGGCTAGGAAGGAAGCCATTGCCCAAGGTGTACATCTTGCAGAGAGGGCAAGTCTGGCCAGTATCAGCGAAGTCGTATGCATACCTACCGCGGGTCAAGGAAGGGCAGGAAGCTGGCTCAACGGCAATAAACTCAGTGTCTGGCTTTTCGCCGGTAAGCTTGTCCTTCATGAATGCAGCAGTCAAACCGCCAAGGTTAGATCCGCCACCAGCGCAGCCGATAACGATGTCTGGATATTCGCCAAGTTCAGCAAGAGCTTCTTTGGATTCAAGGCCGATGATGGACTGATGGAGAACAACCTGGTTCAATACGGAGCCAAGCTGGTAACGACCTTTGTTCTCAGGAACGTGAAGGGCAACCTCAACAGCCTCAGAAATTGCAGTACCCAAAGAACCAGTGGAATCAGGGTTTTCTGCAAGCATCTTCTTGCCAATCTCAGTAGTGTTGGAAGGAGATGGGGTTACGTTTGCACCGAAGGTCTCCATAATGTTGCGACGGAATGGCTTCTGCTCGTAGGAGCACTTAACCATGAATACTTCGCAATCCAAGTTATAGTGAGCTGCTGCCTCGGAAAGTGCGGTGCCCCACTGGCCAGCACCAGTCTCGGTGGTGATGGTAGTAAGGCCCTGCTCAGCACCGTAGTATGCCTGAGCAAGAGCGCTGTTCAATTTGTGGGAACCGGAAGTGTTGTTACCTTCGAACTTGTAGTAAATCTTTGCAGGAGTTCCCAAAGCTTTTTCCAAGTTGTAAGCACGGCAAAGAGGGCTTGGACGATAAACCTTGTACATTTCCTGTACGCCCTCAGGAATGTCGAAGTATGCGGTGTCATTGTCGAGTTCCTGGCGAACAAGCTCGTCACAGAAAACAGGAGCAAGGTCATCGAACTGGGCAACTTCGCCATTTGGAAGACGCATTGGATCTGGCTTCTCAGGCATATCTGCACGAACGTTGTACCATTTGGTTGGAATCTGTTCTTCTTTGAGGTAAGTACGGTAAGGAATTTCTTCGTTTGCCATGGTTCAAAAACCTTTCTTTATATTCTGCGCAAGTTATATATCTCACTTAGTCAAGCACTCTTTAAACTTGACTCGAACCCAAAGTTAGTTTGGCTTGTTCGCCTTAATCCTTTGGCGAAAAGCCTGGTTTTGAGGGAGATGAGGGCAAAATAAAAACTCGCCCTTAAATCACAGCCCAAAGCCATGTATTCAAGGACGAGTTGAAATAGTTGAACTCGCGGTGCCACCTTGATTCGCCAAATAAATTGACGCTCTTTGCGAAATGCAATCACATTTCCGGCAACTAACGTATGCCTGCCACGTCACGGATACTTGCGCTTATGCGTGTTCCCCATGCCCTCAGCGGTCCATTTGATAATCTGCGTTCTGCTTGGATCCCAGCACCCCAAGCTCTCTGTGAGTGCACAACTACCGTTACTTCCGCTTCAACGGTTTCGGTGTTTTTGTTGGCTATAGTGTAGGCACTTTTGTAGACTGTTGTAAAGAAAAAATTTTCAAATGGAAAGAAAAAAGAAGGCGAAGAGCTATGCGTAACGCTAATCAAGACGAATTGTTGAAAGAATTCCAGGAGCTTATTGCTCACGCATCCGCACAAAGCATTGTCTTTTTTGGCGGCGCCGGCGTTTCTACTGAAAGCGGCATCCCTGATTTCAGAAGCGCAAAAGGAATTTTCAATCAGGCGTATCCCTATCCTCCTGAAGTAATTGTGAGCCATACGTTTTTCGAGGAGCACCCAAAAGAGTTTTTCGAGTTTTACCGGGCGAAATTCATTCACCTTGATGCAAAGCCAAACAAGGCTCATCTTAAGTTGGCGCAGCTCGAAGAAGAGGGAAAGCTTATCAGTGTGGTAACACAGAACGTTGACGGGCTTCATCAGAAGGGTGGCTGCAAAAAGGTTCGCGAGCTTCACGGAAGCGTGTATCGAAACTACTGCCTCAAATGCGGCAAGCGCTATGACATCACTCCCGTTCTCGAGGCTGACAAAAAGGCAAAAGAAGGTAAGGGAGACGGCATTCCGCGCTGTTCGTGTTCAGGAATGGTAAGGCCTGAGGTGGTTCTCTACGAAGAAGGGCTTGATGAGGCCACCATGGTTGAAGCGCTTACTGACATTCAGAAGGCGAAAATCCTCATCATCGCCGGCACTTCTCTTAACGTTTATCCTGCTGCAGGGCTGATAAATGCCTTTAGGGGAGAGAAAGTCGTGGTGATAAACCTCGAACCAAGTGCACAGGATATGAGGATTGCGGACATTTGCCTACCTTACAAAGTAGGAGAAGTATTTGGTTCGCTATAATTGCAAAGATAAACCTGTTCAAACGCGTAGAGCCTAAATAGAGGAAAGGGGCTTTAATGGCCAACTGGAAAGAACATTTTGAGTCTCGCTGCATTTCTGCACAGGACGCAATGAGAAAAATCCCCCCACACAGTGTTTGTTCTATGGCTGACGGAGCAAGCGACCCACGCGCACTTACGCGTGCTGCAGAAGAAATCTACACCGAATTATTCGATGTGTCCTTTATGCAAGGCCCTCCAGGTGGCCCTCACAACATGTTCGACGAAAAGTTCGCCGGTCACATTTCCTATTCACCATTTGTGGGCCCTATTGCAGCCTATAAAAAATATTGGGAAGGCCTCTATAACGGCTCTTGCAATTATTTGCCAACCCATTATTCCAACATTGAATCGTTGATTAAGACTGGAGACTATCCAGTAAACGTTGCTTTGCTTCACGTTACCCCACCTGATTCAAGGGGCTATTGCACTTTGGGTGTTAGCTGCAGCTATCAGCGTACTGCTCTTGAAAAAGCAGACTTGGTTATTGCGCAAGTTAATGCCTGCATGCCTCACGTAGGGGGCGAAATGAGCGTCCATGTAAGTGAAATTGACTGGTTTGTTTTGGCTGACGAGCCATTGCCTGAAATCCCTGATCCTCCAATTGGTGATGCTGAGCGTCAAATTGGCGAATACTGTGCATCTCTTATTGAAGATGGATCAACAATTCAGTCTGGTATTGGCAAGTTGCCAAATGCAGTTCTTGAAGCATTGATTCATAAAAAGGACTTAGGTATCCACTCCGAGCTCTACAACTCCTACATGATGGTTTTGTCTGAAGCAGGTGTTTTGTCTGCTTCTAAAAAGACGCTCAATCCAGGCGTAAATGTAGCTTCTGTAATTCAGGGTACAAAAGAGTTGTATGACTACGTAGACAACAATCCAAGTGTTGCCTTGATGCCTATTTCTTACACGAACGACCCTTACGTTATTGCGAAGAATGACAATATGATTTCCATCAACTCCTGTATTGAAGTTGACTTGTTTGGTCAGGTTTGTGCTGAATCCTTTGGCTACAAGCAGGCAAGTGGTGCTGGTGGCCAGGTTGACTTTGTTCGCGGTGCAACCATGTCAAAGGGCGGCAAGTCTATCATTGCTATCAATTCTACTGCTGGTGGCGGAAAGTTCTCCAAGATTAGCTGCTTCTTAAAGCCTGGAAGCATTGTTACCACCTCTCGTAACGACGTTGACTACATTGTTACTGAGTACGGTATTGCTAAATTGCGCGGCAAGACCAATAAAGAGCGCGCAAAGGCTTTGATTGGCATTGCTCATCCTGATTTCCGCGAGCAGTTACGTGATGAATACATGCAGTACTTTGGCATTGATCCAACAAAATAGGTATTGTAGGTAGAACACACAGGTTGCGCGGCATCAGATTGCGCAGGCTAAAGAAATCCGTGCCCAAAACGTCCTTCGGGCACGGAGCCTATCAGGCAGTGAGTGAGCGTTGAAAAACGCTTAAATAATTAAAACGCTCAGGCCAGGACAAGATTAAAAGCGTCAGCAGATAAGAGAAGTGCAGAAAGTAAAGATATGAAAACTATTGCAAATTTCTTAGTAAATGCCCGAAAAGTCCTTTTTATCTTGTTTTTAGCCTTCACTGTTATCTCAGGCATTTTGTTTTTCTCGGTCAATATCAATAAAGATATGACCAAATATATCCCTGATCAGCTTCCTTCAAAAATCGGCACTGACTTGATGTATGAAGAATTTGGCGAAAGTAGCCAGTTCAACATCATGATTATGGACCTGCCTGATTCGCAAAAAGAAGAAGTGGCTGATCAGCTAGAAAATCTTCCTTACATAAAGTCTGTCCAATACGAAAAAGACAGCGCTAGTTTCAACAACGGGAATGCTACTTTGTATGTGGCAATTTCCAAAGGAGATTCCTACTCACAAGAAGCGCTTACCGCCCTTGATGAGATAAAAGCCTATGGTGACCAACAGGGATTCGAGTACTACATTGACTCGGTTGTAATTGATAGCCTTCCTATTGATTTGATTCCTGTCTTAATTCCTGCCCTAATCATTGTATTCGGCATTATGTTCTTAATGGCGAATGCCTGGATTGAGCCAGTACTTTTGCTTACTGCGGTAGGCATGGCCATTGTTATCAACATGGGCACAAATGTCATTTTTGGAAGTGTTTCGGAAACAACCTTCAGTATTGCCGCAGTTCTCCAGCTTATTCTTTCGCTGGACTATTCCATTATGCTCATTACACGTTATCGCACCGAGCGCCTGCGCGAAGAGGATAAGTGTCAGGCAATGCGCATGGCCCTGGCCGGTTCGGGCGGGGCAATTGCTTCAAGTTCCGCAACAACTATTGTTGGCTTAGTGTGCCTGGTGTTCATGTCTTTTACCATTGGTGCGGACATGGGCTTGGTGTTGGCAAAGGGCGTATTGATGAGCCTTTTGTGCGTGTATGCAGTTATGCCATTCTTGATTTTGGCAGCGGACAACATCATTGCAAAAACAGTGAAAAGGTCTCCTATTCCAAACACGCAAAAACTAAGCAATTTGGTATACAAACTGCGCGTGCCTATTCTGATTCTGTTTGCTCTTTTGCTTGCTACTGGTTTGTATTTCCGTAATTCTACAGGCATTAGTTATTTCATGAAGTCCGAAAATCCTGATCGTCCTGTTATTCAGCAGTACTTCGATTTGGACAACCAGGTTGTGGTGCTTTATAAGGCTGAAGATGAGGAGAACTTCGCAGGCGTAGTTGAAGAGCTCGAAGGCCTTGAAGGTGTTACCTCGGTTAAAGCTTATGCTAATACCTTGGGCAAGCAGTATGGTGCTGAGCAGATGGCGGATAAAACAAGCATGGATCAGTCCTTTGTGGAGCTTCTGTACTACAACTACTACGCTGATGGTTCGTTGCCGCAGTTGAGCGTTAATAGATTCGCTACCTTCATCAAAAACGATGTGCTTACCAACCCAGATTACGCAAGTGAGATGGATGGGGTAAACACTCAAGATATCAACACGCTTATTTCGCTGACTACACCAAGCCTCATTGAGAAGCAGAGAACTGCTTCGGATATGGCATCCTATCTTTCAGGCTCAGGCCAATCAATGTCTGTCGAAGACGTGCAGCAAATTTATTTGGCTTACTACATTAATGAGGGTTCCAAGGCTGGTTCAATGACCCTGCCTCAGTTGGTGTCCTTCATACAAAATGAGGTAGCAACGTCGCCTGAACTTTCATCCCAGATTACGCCTGAGATGCTAGCCCAGATTGAGCAGCTGGCATTCTTTACGGATGTTAATAACGTTACTACGCCGCTAACGGCAGATGCGATGGGGGCAATCTTCGGCCTTGATGCGGCTACGGTTGGACAGCTCTATACGCTTTATGGAAGGATGACTACGGGGGACCTAAGTGTCTCTGCTCTTTCTGTCCAGCAATTCTTGGCATTCCTTCTTGATGTTGTTGCTGTTGACCCAACATTGAGCCCTGCGTTAGGAGGGGTTGATTTAGCGCAGCTAACCCTCTTGCGCACCGTGGTAGATATGTCGGTTGCGGGAACCCCAATAAATGCTGCGCAGGCAGCTGAGTTGTTCGGCGTTGACCAATCCCAGATGAGCATGCTCTTTACGTACTACGAATGGAGTCATGGTGGCAAAGATTCGTGGACTCTTTCTTCTTGCCAGATGGTTTCTTTCATCGTGAAAGAGTCTTCAGGTGGCTTACTTGATGGGCAGCTTACTAGCGAACAGCTCTCGCAAATCAGCGGCTTGAAGAAGTTGATGGACAGTGCTTTGGCAGGAACTACCTATTCGCCAGAAGGACTCGTATCCATGCTTTCGTCCTTTACGAGTGTTTTCGACGTACAGTCTGCCAAGATGGTGTATCTCCTCTACGGATCTATCTACTGCAGTAATCCAGACTGGACTATGAGTTTGGACCAGTTTATTACGTATATCTATGATGATGTTTTGAACGACAGCCTTTTTGCTAACCAAATCGATGATGCCTCTCGTGCTGATATCCAGACTGCGTATAGCGAAATGCAGGACGGCAAAGATGAGCTGATTGGCTCTGTCTACAACATGGCAGTAATTACCAGCTCCTTTGAGGACGAAACGGACGAACTGGATAGCTTGCTTACGCAAATTCGCACCATTCTTGATGACAATTTGGTAGAGAATTACCTCCTTGGTCAGGGCGCTATGGCGCAGGAAATGGGTATTACCTTTATTGATGAGTTCAACTTTATCTCGCTCATTACGGTTGCGGCTATTTTCTTGATCGTGCTTTTGGCCTTCAGGTCGTTTGCTATTCCTTTGATGTTGGTACTGCTTATCCAGTGTGCGTTCTGCCTTACTATGGCATTCAATTCCTTGGTGGGAAGCGATATCTACTACGTTGCACTGATTGTTGTTCAGGCAATTTTGATGGGCGCTACTATCGACTACGCAATTCTCTTTACCAGTTTGTATAGAGAGAAGCGCAAAGAGCTTGATGTGCGTGAATCGCTTATTGGCGCTTATGCAGGATCAATCAGGACAATGCTCACTTCGGGCACAATTTTGGTCACCGTAACGGCAATTATTGGATTATTTGTCACGGGTATTACGGGCCAGATTTGCTTGGTTATTTCCGAGGGTTGCTTTATTGCCTTGCTCTTAGTTTTGCTTGTTTTACCTGCGCTTCTTGCCATTTTCGACAAAATTGTTGTCTCAAAGAAAGCCCGAAAAGCTTAAAGTTTCAACCCGATTCTCTTGTGAAGAGAAGCCAAAAGCCCCTTGTTTTTTGAGTGAAAAGGCTATAATGAACCTGCGTGAACGTGTTCATGCTTGTTTACGAGGGGTGGGGCACAGAGAGTTCTTCTCTTGTGCATTATTGAAAGGAGCTCTCTTTGAGTACCGTAGCAATTATTGGCACCTTCGATACAAAAGGCGAAGAATTTTCTTACATTAAGGATCGCTTTGAGGATTTAGGTATCGGGGTATTCACCGTTCATTGCGGTGTGTTCGAACCAACTTTTACGCCTGATGTTTCCAATGCTGAAGTAATGGCAGCTGCTGGTATGGATATCAATGAAGTGGTAGCTAAAAAAGACCGCGCATTAGGTACCGATACCATGGCAAAAGGCATTGCCGCTCTTCTTCCTGCGCTTTATGCCGAAGGAAAGTTTGATGGCGTATTTTCCATGGGTGGTTCAGGCGGAACTTCCATTGCATCATCTGGTATGAGAACCTTGCCAATTGGCGTTCCAAAACTTATTGTTTCCACAATGGCTTCTGGAGATGTTTCTCCTTACGTTGGTGCAGCAGACATTGTTATGTTCCCTTCCATTGTTGATGTACAGGGAATTAATAGCTTTAGCAGCACCATTTTTAATAATGCCGTAAACGCAATGGCAGGCATGCTTCAGAATCCAAAGCCAGAAGCAACTTCCGCTAAGCCACTTGTTGCAGCAACCATGTTTGGTGTAACTACTCCTGCAGTTCAGTGTGCTCAGGCCTATCTTGAAGAAAAGGGCTATGAGGTTTTGGTATTCCATGCCGTTGGAACTGGCGGCCAGTGCATGGAGGCATTAGTAAATGGTGGCTTTATCAAGGGCGTTCTTGATATGACTACTACCGAATGGTGTGACGAATTAGTAGGCGGCGTTCTTTCGGCAGGCCCTCAGCGTTGCGAGGCTGCAGCAAAGAAGGGCGTACCTACCGTTCTTTCCGTTGGCGCACTTGACATGGTTAACTTTGGCCCAATGGCAACCGTTCCTGAGCAGTTTGCAGAGAGAAATCTCTATCCACACAATCCTGACGTAACGCTTATGCGTACAACCGTTGAAGAGAATAAACAGCTTGGCGAAATTATCGCATCCAAGGTAAATATGAGCACTGGTCCTTGTGCCGTATTCTTGCCATTGAAGGGTGTTTCCATGATTGACGCTGAAGGCCAGCCTTTCTGGGGTCCAGAAGAGGACGCAACCTTGTTTGAGGCAATTCGTACAGGAATTAATCCTAAGGTTGTTGAGCTTCTTGAGATGGATAACCATATTAATGACGAAGAGTTTGCAAAAGCTGCAGCTCAGAAGCTTATTGATTTGATGGAAGCTTAGTTAGCTTCGAAAGTTCGGCTGCGAAAATTCCGCTAGCCAATTTGGTCGCGGGGCGCTGCAGCGCGCAGCTTCGAGTGTTTGGCTGGTAGGATTTCGATTAGTGAAGGCTCGCAAAGCTAAATCACGAATTCGAGCGTGAGGCTCGCAGCTTCGAAAGCGAATAAAAGTAGGGGTTTTCCTGGCAGGATAGCCAGGAGGGGTATACAAGGTTAGGAGCATAAAAATGCTTGATTTAACTCGTTCTGAAATTCTTGATCGTTTTAAGGCATCTATCGCTGAGGGTAACATCATTTTGGGTGTTGGCGCAGGTACGGGCATCACCGCAAAATCATCTGAAGCAGGCGGCGCAGACTTGTTCGTAATTTACAACTCAGGTAGATTCCGCATGGCAGGCAGAGGCTCTTTGGCTGGCCTTATGCCTTACGGCGACGCAAACCAGATTGTTGTTGACATGGGTGCTGAGGTATTGCCAGTTGTAAAAGACACGCCTGTTTTGGCAGGTGTTTGCGGCACTGATCCATTCCGCGTAATGGATAAATTCCTCCAGTCTTTGAAGGACCAGGGCTTTAATGGTGTACAGAACTTCCCAACCGTTGGTTTGATTGACGGCGTTTTCCGTAAGAATC
The DNA here is from genome assembly GCA_051878815.1 of Anaerotardibacter sp. GTDB lineage: Bacteria > Actinomycetota > Coriobacteriia > Coriobacteriales > Eggerthellaceae > Anaerotardibacter. The sequence goes on from JBJEKV010000089.1 coordinate 11,172, forward strand.
TCGAAGAGACCGGCATGGGTTACCAGCTTGAAGTTGACATGATTCGCAAGGCACATGAGCTTGATATGCTTACCTGCCCTTATGTATTTGACGAAGAGCAGGCAGCTGCAATGACCGAGGCAGGCGCAGACTTGATTGTTGCTCATATGGGTCTTACCACTGGTGGCACTATTGGTGCTGAAACTGCAAAGACGCTTGATGACTGCGTTGAGATTATCACCGGCATCGTAAAGGTTGTTAAGGAAATTAATCCTGACGCTTTGGTAATTTGCCACGGCGGTCCTATCAGCCAGCCTGCTGATGCTGCTTACATCATTGAAAATGTTCCAGGTATTGACGGCTTCTTCGGTGCAACTTCTATCGAGCGTTTGGCTGCTGAGAAGGGTATCCGCGAGCAGACTGAAGCATTTAAGGCAATCAAGAAATAAGAGAGCTTGGGTACTTTAAACAACCCACAATTGTTTCCAGGTGACGAAAGACAATCTTTTGTCACCTGGATTTTTTTCTGTCAAAAATCGGAGTTTTGTCGTCATGAGGGCAGGTCAAAAGAACATCCTTCGACAAATTGCTACATTTTGAAGGTTTGTAGGGCGAATTAAAGGGACAAAAAGAAAAGCTCGTTTACTATCTGTGCGGGGGTTCGTTTTTTCTTTCAACAAATATTGGGGAGGGGGATTTGTATGCATACAGACGAGACTCAAGCTCGTACTATGCTCGCGAAAGAAAAAACCCAAAATAGTAACGGTGCAGGTAATAACAGAACGCAAAGGGAGACTTCTTCTTTTAGTGGGCGCTATGTTGGATATGCCCGCGTTTCAAGCACTGATCAAAACTTAGAACGCCAACTTAAGGCACTTGCAGAATGGGATATTGATCAACGAAATATTTTTACCGACAAAGCCAGCGGGAAGAATTTCGACAGACCAGCCTATAAACGAATGCTCAAACGATTACGCAAAGGGGACACCCTGGTAATTAAGAGTCTTGATAGGTTGGGTCGCAATTATGACGAGATGATTCAGGAATGGCGCTATCTGGTCAAGGATAAAGGTTGCAATATTGTCGTGTTGGATATGCCTATCCTTGATACTCGATTTTCCGTTGATGGAATAACGGGAACACTCATAGCAGATATTGTGTTAGAGCTGTTTAGCTATGTTGCGCACATAGAGCGAGAGAACATCAGATCAAGGCAAGCTGAGGGAATTCAAGCAGCAAAAGAGCGCGGTGTTCGGTTTGGCAGACCAAACAAAAAGCCTGATAATTGGCCACTTTTGATAGAGCAGGAAGCGCTCGGCTTGATTAAAAGAGGAGAGATTGCCGTAAATTCTGGTGTGGATATTTCAACGGTTCACCGATGGTTTCGTGAGGAAAAGAGAAAAGAAAATCTTGTTTCTTGCGAAAACTAAATCAAAATTGCAAAGGGAAGAAAAGTAGCCTCTGAACTGGGGTTATATAATTTGTTGTTTTGAACGGAACCCATCAAAAAGTATACTTTTATAAAACAGTAAAATTCAGGAATTTTTTAAGAAAAAACGAGTCCCAAACACAACATCTTGTAGGAAAGGAGAGCCGAAACGGCTCTTTTTCCTGATTTTTCCGACTTTGCAAAAAGTATACTTTTTTCAAAATGTTTTTCAGGATAATCAGATATAGATGATACTTTGATACCATTAGTGAAAAAAGTATCGATGGGAGAGCTACATGGGTCGCGGAAAAGAGTCCACGGACAATCTAAAAGAGAATATGGCGGATGCGCTCCTTGCTCTCATGAAAGAAAAGCCTATTGAAAAGGTTACTATCCAGGAGATAACCGAACGCGCAAAAGTTGGCCGCGTAACGTATTTTCGAAACTTCAATAGCAAGACTGAAATGCTCACCTTTAAGTTGGTAAAGCTTTGGGATAGGTGGAGCGAAGAAAACAATCTGGGTCATACCGAATTATATAGCTTGGATAATTCATACGACTTCTTCGCCTTCAACTATCACTACCGTGACATCATTGACTTAATTTATGTCCAGGGAGCAGAGCTTGCAATTTTTGATGCTGCTTCTGAAATCTTTCACCGTCGTAAACCTCAAGACGACTCATACATCTTTCTCTTCTTGGCTCACGGCTTGTATGGCTGCTTGGGCGAATGGGTAAAGAATCGTTATCGCGAAACTCCAATGGAGATGGCTCAATTTGTGGCCGAAATTGGAAATCTTGCTGCAACGGATAATCTTAAAGCGAAAAAGATTCTTCCTGAGTCAAAGTAATTGTTTTGGAGCCTTGTTCGAACAGGTAAATGAGGTTGGACTCGAATCAAAGAAGTACAATCCGAAAGAGAATCGGGATTGAGGCTTTTGGCCCTTCGCGGTAAAACACTTCGTAAAACCTACCTAAAAACCCTATAGAAACCCACGTGCGAAAAGGGGTATAGTTGAGCTGTACGAAAAGCCAACAATCTAGCTTGGTTTAAGCATAAGGGGAGGGGTTCTCATGCTTGTTCTCGTAGTAAACGCCGGTAGCTCATCGCTGAAATGTCAGCTTATTCAAACTGATGGAAAAATCAGTCTGATGAAAGCATTGGGTGAGAGAATTGGATCTCCCGAGGCCTTCATGAAAGTAACGTTTCTTCCTGATGGAGAAAAGCATCAGTATGACATTCCTAATGGTTCGGTAGCTTCCGCTTTGGAATTCCTCTTGGACGTCATGGTAAACGAGCCTGATTCACCTATTGATTCTATTAACGACATTGATGCAATTGGCAATCGCGTTGTTTCGGGTGGCGAATTCTTTACGCAGTCAGTTCTTATTGATGATGACGCGTTCGAGAAAATTAAAAGCTGCGAAGATATTGCGCCGCTTCATAATCCTCCCGCAGATGAGTGTATTGAGTTGCTGAGAAAGCGCCTTCCTCATACTCCTCAGGTAGCGGTATTTGACACCGCATTCCATCAGACCATGCCTCCAAAAGCATATTTGTATCCTTTGCCAATGGAGTATTACGAGAAATATCACATTCGCCGTTATGGAGCTCATGGAACATCGCATAGGTACGCTGCGCAGCAGGCAGCAAACTTACTTCAGCGTCCACTTCGTGATTTGGGAATTATCTCGTGCCATTTAGGAAACGGTGGTTCTATTACAGCCGTAAACCACGGGCAATCCATTGACACTACTATGGGCTTTACGCCGCTTGAAGGCTTGATGATGGGAACGCGCAGTGGTTCTATTGATCCTGCTATCGTTACGTACATCATGCGTCGTGAAAACCTGAGTTTTGACGAAATGGATCACATCCTCAACAAGAAATCAGGCGTTTTGGGTGTGTCTGGTTTGAGTAGTGACATGCGCGATGTCCTGGGTGCTGCTTCTTATGGCAATGAGGCAGCAGAGCTTGCTATCCAGATGTATGTTTACAAAATCCAGAAAGCTATTGGTTCGTTCTATGCCGCAATGACAAGAACTGATGCGGTGGTTATGACGGCAGGAATTGGCGAAAACAGTGCTGAGTTGCGCCAGAGAATTTTCGCCGGCTTAGCTCATATGGGCATGATTTTGGACGTGGAAAAGAATAAGGTTGTTGGCGCTATTGGCACGAACCGCATTGTTTCCGTGGACGATTCGCCAATTAAAATCTGTGTAGTAACAACCGATGAAGAAATGCGAATCGCTCGCGAAACTGACGCGCTTGTTTCAGAAATAAATGTGGTATAAGAAACTTATCACAGGTTAATAATCGCACACATACTGGGCACCTATCAACTTGTTGCGTAATTGAAGCAGCACGCTTGAGTGCTGAGGGAATATTGCGCTAAAACATCCGAGAGAAAGGTCGCCCTTATTAATACTAAGCCGCACACATCAATGAAACGCGTAATCGTGCTGGTTACTCTGATTATTCTTGGTTCAAGTTTTGGAAATCTTTCCCAAACTGCTTCGAATGCTATGTTTTCAGGCATGGCAGCAGACTTTGGTGTTGATGTTGGTCTCGGTCAATGGGTAACCACGTTATACATGCTCGTATTGGGCATTACCGTTCTTTTGGTGGCGTACTTAATGCGCCGCTTCGCTCTGAAAACAATCATTCTGGCGGCGTTTGCCTTTTTGCTCGCGGGCGCGGTCATTGACAGCATTGCCTGGGATTTTGCATCCTTGCTGGTAGGTCGCGTTTTGCAAGCTATTGCGGCAGGCATCACGATGCCAATGATGATGAGCGTTATCATGACCTCCTTCCCACGTGAGGTTCAAGCAACCGTCATGGGCATCTCGGGCATTGCCATGGGTTTTGCTCCTAACGTTGGCCCAACTATTGGTGGATTCATGGTTGAATTCGCAGGCTGGCGAAGCTTTTTCGTTCTGCTTGTCGTTGCAACCGTAATCTTGATTGTTTGTGCAATTCTCTTTATCCAGACCACCAGCAAACCTGAAGAGGAAGCTCATCTTGATGTGGCCTCCTTTATCTTGTCGGCCGTAGGTTTCTGCTCGATGCTCCTTGGTTTCTCGAACGCATCGAGCTTCGAAATTAGTAATCCGTTTGTATGGGGCCCAGTCGTGGTTGGCTGCGTGCTGGTTTTCCTGTTTGTGGTAAGGCAGCGAAAAATTACCCAGCCGCTTATCAGCATGGAGATCTTTTCCTCAAAGCGCTACGTAATTTCCTTTATTGCTACCATCTTTTTGAACGCAAGCTTCATGGGCATTACCTTGATTTTGCCTCTGTTTATCGAAAACATTTGGGGCGGTAATGCGTTTGAAGGGGGATTGTCGCTGGTAATGGGCTGCGTGGTAGCGCTGTTTATTAATCCGCTTGCAGGCGTTTTGACCGACAAGATTGGTATTAAGCCGGTAGCTGTTGTTGGCTCAGTATTTCTTTTTGTGGGTGCTGCTTCTATGGTCTTTATCAACGAAAGCACACCATTCTGGATGATTTTGGCCTTGCAAGGAATCCGCCAGTTAGGCGTTTCTTCCTTGATTGGTCCGTTAACGTCCTGGGGTTTGGCTTGTTTGCCATTTACTATCATGACCGACGGATCGTCTTTCAATACGGCAGCTCGTCAGGTTTCTGCGTCGCTCGGTACGGCGCTCATGGTATTTGCCATTACCTTAGCGCCATTGCTTGGTTCGGCAGAACTTGCTTACGCGCTTTCTTTTGGCATTTCAGCGCTTTTCGCTTTGGGTACCATGATTGTTTGCATCATGTGGATCAACGACAAGGTTGAGAACTAAGCGTTTTTAGCGAAAGCGTGAAGTGGGCTAGCGTAAAACAAACTGACTCCAGAGGAGTTGGAGCCGCGAAAAGCAAGCTGACTTCAAGTGAGCTTGCGAAAAGCCGCTGAGTATGAAAAAGCTCCTGGTAAACAGGAGCTCAAAATGTAAGTATTTGTCAGCTTGCGAATAAAGGCAAGTCTATCGGAGTAAGCTTCGTCTGAGTAAACTTACGCATTCTCCAAAACAGCGTTAATGATTTCTGGATCCAATTCTGGAAGCGGAATGAATGGATCAGGATTGTCTACGTGCTCTTTCAAGAAGCGCTCAAGCCAAATCATGTCATACCAATTGCCAAACTTATGACCGCACTTAGAGAAGCACGCAATCTGCTTGAAGCCTAATTTCTCGTGGAAAATCTTGCTTGTTTTTGGTACATATTCATCTTCAGGCTCAACGTAGGCAACGCAAGCCAAAACATTAAAGATGTTCTGTGCTTCCAAAAGCTTGAATAATGCCTCATAAAGACGACGTCCCAAACCTTTGCCCTTGAAATCCTTTCTGCAATAAATAGAAGATTCAACAGAATGGATATAGGCAGCGCGAGGACGGAACGCAGATGCGTAGGAGAAACCAAAAATCTTTCCGTTTTCGTCCTCTGCAACTAAGTAAGGATAGGAAACAGTCTTTTCGACAATGCGTTCTCGCATTTCTTCTACGGTCGGCGGGGTAATCTCAAAAGTAACTGCAGTTTCTAATACATAGGGTGCATAAATGTCACGAATTGCGGCAGCATCCTCTGGGGTTGCTAAACGAATTTTTAGTTCAGAACTCATGGCAATCACTCTTTCTTTGGAGACAGATACCGTATCGGGAATTATTCCTTA
>JBJEKV010000090.1:0-3826 GCA_051878815.1 Anaerotardibacter sp.
TAAATTGAACAACTCTTTTGATAATGCTTTCAAGAAGTCTTCGTTTGTTCCAACCAACTTAAAGAATTCTTCATTTTCAAGCATTTGCTCCATCAGCACATTATTCAATGCAGTCGTAAACGGAGTTTCAAAGTCCTCACGCGAATTATTCTTAGCTTTTAAGACAAGATCTTCATCGCTATCTAATCGTTCAAGACATGCCTTCAAAATCTTGTCTGCTTTTTCAAATTTCGTGCCATATTGAGCGTTAATTCTTTTAATAATTTCAGACAGCGGTTCTTTAGGGTCTTCAGGTTTTACACCAGCATTGGCCCCACCGTTTTTAAGTTCTGTTCCACCATCAAGCTGAATTTGGCGTGTTCCAATCTCATCAATGCGAAGAGAATCAAGATCAACTTCATCATTGAGGTTAGGGATATGACTACCGGAAGGCTTTGGAAGTTCCTTTAATAAAAAGGTTAAGTAAAGATTTAGGTAGTGAAGATCCATGTCAGATAGTCGAACCATCTGCGTAATAAACCCATATGAACGAACGAATTTCTTTGCCAATTCTCTAAATTCATACTGGCGGTTTTCATCACCAATAGCTTCAAACCTCTGCTTTGCAGGTTCAAGGGCGCTCAGTACTTTAGGAAGAACCTTGCTTCTGTCTTTTGCGTTATACCAAGTATCAGCAACCGCTTCTACTTCTTTAGCGGTATAAATACGATAGCCCTCAAGACGTCGCTCAATGTCGTAAACAACATTAGGGTCAGTTGTCCTATCGATTTCAGTAACGGTGTAATAGTCCTCAAAAGAAGCTTTGATGGTTTCCCAATCATTTACAAAGTCGAGAACGAAAACCTCTTCTTTTCCTGGATAGGTTCTGTTTAAGCGAGACAATGTTTGTACCGCAGCAATACCAGTAAGAACCTTATCCACATACATAGCGCACAATAGTGGCTGGTCAAAACCTGTCTGATATTTATTTGCAACAATCATTACTTGATAGTCATCTGTTGCAAAACGCGCTCTTGTTTCAGTATCTGGAAAGCCGTTCATATCAGATTCAGTCATTGGTCCAAAACCCTGATCGACCGAACCTGAGTACGCAACCATAACATCCATATCCTTGTAGCCTTTTTCTTCAATATAGGCCTTAAAAGCACTTGTATAACGCACGGCTGCCAAACGGGAAGATGTTACTACCATTGCCTTTGCTTTATGGTTAAGAAGTGGCATAACCTGACCACGGAAGTGCTCAATCATAATCTGAGCTTTTCGCGTGATATTTGCAGGATGAAGTTTTACAAAGTTCATTAGCGAACGGCTTGCTGCCATTGCTTCATATTTAGGGTCAGCCTCAATAGACTTTACTAGTTTGAAGTAAGTATCAAAAGTGGTGTAGTTTTTTAGAACATCCAGAATAAACTTCTCTTCAATAGCCTGTTTCATTGAATACAAGCTAAATGGATGAGGTTTTCCATCTTCTCCTTTGGTTCCAAATAACTCCATGGTTACTACCTTTGGCGTAGCAGTAAACGCAAAGAAGGAAAGATTTTTCTGGTTTCCTTGAGCGGACATTTCAGCAAATACTGCTGCCTGAGCGTCATGTTTTTCTTCGTTTTTTTCTTCAGTTGAGTCTTGCTGTGCGGCATCTACTAAAGCTTGATCAAGCTCTTCTTCAGTAGAATTTGAGCTGAGCGCTTGTTTAGTTTTTTGAGCGCTTTTGCCTGACTGACTTGAATGAGCTTCATCAATAATGATTGCAAACGTTCTACCTTCAACATTTGTGTTCTGATAGATATAAGGAAACTTTTGAATGGTGGAGATAATGATTCGTTTACCACTATTGATAGCATTTAGAAGCTGAGCGCTGCCCTTTTCAATCTTTTCTACAACGCCTTCTTTGTGCTCCATAGAATAGATGGTGTTTTGCAACTGATCATCTAAGACAATACGGTCAGTCAAAACGATAATCGAATCAAATACAGAGTTGCCTGTTTCATTAGTTAATGATGAGAGCTGATGAGCAAGCCATGCAATGGTATTGGATTTACCTGAACCTGCCGAATGTTGAATCAAATAATTCTTTCCTGGGCCAAATTCTTTAACGTCAGCAACAAGCTTTCTTACCGCATCTAACTGATGATAACGAGGAAATAATACGCGTCTTAGATTGCCTTTATCGTCGTATTCTGCTTGAACAAACTTTTCAATAATCTCTAACAGAGAATCTGCTGCAAGTGTTTCTTTGAACAGATATGCAGTCCTAAAACCATTAACCGGATCTGGAGGATTACCAGCGCCTGCTTTTCCATTACCTTTATCGAAAGGGAGGAAGAAAGTTTTTGGCCCTTTTAGCCAGGTGGTCATACGAACTAAATCACTATCAACAGCAAAATGAACCAAGCTATGATCGTTCGGTTTGAAAATAGTTTCTTTTGGGTCACGATTGATACGGTACTGCCTAATTGCATCGTTTACGTTTTGGCTGGTTTGGTGATTTTTAAGTTCAATAGTAACAACAGGAATACCGTTTAAGAAAAGAACCACATCAAGAGAGTTGTTTTTATCGCTTGGAAAAGTGCCATAGTAGAGCTGACGCACTACCTCAAAGCGATTCTTTGAGTAATTAGTCCAGGCATTGGTATTAATTGAACTTTCTGGTTTGAAATAGCAAAGCTTAAAGCGAGCCCCTGGAGCCATTTTCATGCCATGACGAAGCACTTCAACAAGGCCGTTGAATCTTAGTTCTTTGTTTAGCTGGGCAGCAAATTTAGCTTCAGGATTGTCGTAGAATCCCTCAATTTTTGCCCATTCTTTTGGCTGAGTGTCTTTTATAAACCCAATGAGAGAATCGAGTTTTAGAGCAAGGTCGCGGTCGTAGTCAGCCTGTCCTGCTTTAGGAACTCCAGCTTCACGTTCTAATCGATAGCTCTTCCAACCGCTGTCTTCCAAAAACTGTTCAACGTGGTCTTCAAATATCTTTTCAGATATATCTACCGTGCCATAGATAGTCATTTATACTCCTGGGACCTTAAACTTACCCGTAACCGCTTCAGAGATTAACGATTTGCGATACTCCTGAAGCTTTTCGATAAGCTGTTTTTTCTTTTCAATGAGGGAATCTATTTCGGCTGTTTTTGAGTCGAGGTAGTCGGCGATAGCCTGTTGTTCTTTCAAAGATGGAAAACACACCAAAACCTTTTCAAGCGTCCTCATGCCAATGTTTTGCTGAGTTCCGTATGTCCAACCATCTTCTACTTGCTTCTGGAATGCATCAGACTGAACAAACCGAAATACGTAAGAGGGCAGTAATTTCGTCTTGTCACATCTAATCGCAGCTAATGGCGACCAAATGGTAAAGACTTCATCGGTGTCCACAATTGCCGCTTTGCCCGTAGTAGCACCAGACTTAATCACGTAGATATCCCCACGGCGAGGAATGTATTTCTCGCAGCACTGGTCATAGTATTCCCGAGAGATAAAACCCCTCATATGAGTGAAATCTATCTTTCCGTTTCCGCAGGACACTGCTTCTGCAGAGATAAAAGGGATGCCCTCGTCGTAAAAAACCGGCGTTTCATGCGGTCCATCGGTGATGGAGCACTCCAGACCATACAATAACTTCGTTACAAACCATCCCTCAGGAATCTCGCCAATCCACTCAACGCCAGAATCCTTCATAGGAACATCGGGATCTAAACCTTTAGTGACAGCTTCAGAAATAACAGACTTTCGATACTCCTGAAGAAGCTCAATAGACTTTTGAGTTTGAGAGATTTGGTTATCGATTTCGGCTGTTTTAGAATCAAGATAATCTGCAATTTGTCTCTGCACATCA
>JBJEKV010000091.1:0-16689 GCA_051878815.1 Anaerotardibacter sp.
ATGAATCCTGAGGTGCTTGTTTTTGACGAACCAACCGCAGGCCTTGACCCTCAAGGTCAAAAAGACCTTATGGCTACCATCGCTTCCTTACACGCCGCGGGCAAAACTATCATCATGGTTTCTCACAACATGAACGATTTGGCTGCTTATGCGCAGCGAATCTTGGTCCTCAACAAAGGACAAGTTGCCTATCTAGGAACTCCTGAGGAAGTTTTTTCTGCCGAACATAAGTTGGACTCGATTGGCCTCGCGCTTCCTGATGCGCAAAAACTCGCCGAAGAGCTTCGCCAAGAAGGATTTTCATTGAGTAAACGCTATTACACCGAAGAAGATCTTATAGAAGAGCTTACGCACTTGCTGGCATAACGTAGGGTTTTGCCGCATCAACAAGCTCACGCCAATAAGCCCACAAGCAATCCCGAGCTCTAGCCCGAACGCACTCGCAGGCAAAACGAAGCCCAAAGCTTCAGCACGGGCAAACAATTCGAATGTCAAAAATTTTCTTGCTTTATAACAAAGACAATCTATCAACGCAGAGGCGCGCAGCATCGCGCACGGAAAGTCCTTCAATTTCGATAGTAATCTGAGCGTACTTTTCGTAGAGCGGAATACGTTCCTCGTATAAATCAGCAAGACTCATACCCATGCCGTTTTTCATAACTACGCCACGCTCGTGAAGACCACCAAGGCGCTCAGTTAATTCTTCAAGAGAAACTTTCAAATATACGATAGGACCAAGCTCAGCCAAATGCTTCATAGCTTCGTCAGAATAAATTGCCGAGCCACCCGTTGAAACAATGGCATTCGATGCTTCCAAAGCGCTCAATACTGAGCCCTCAATTTCAATGAAGCCCTCTGCCCCGTTTTCATCAATGAGCTTCTGGAGTGTTTTTTCGTACTGATTCTGGATAAGGATGTCACAGTCCAAAAAGTCTTTTCCCAAGATCTTAGCCAAAACAACACCAAGGGTTGATTTGCCTGCACCAGGCATTCCAATAAGAACGATGTTTGACTTCTTTTCCATGCGAGCTCCTTTCTCAGGCTCTCTATTGTAGCAGGCTCTCAAGGCTCTTACATACGCGCTCTTCGTCAATAAGTGTACTTTGTGAAAGCTCATCAATACCAATGTTTGAGAGACTTGTTACAACCTGGACATCCATCTCTAACAAGTAAGCATACTTGAACAGCTCTGGCCATGATTTCTCTTCAGTCACCACTGCTGAACGATTGAGCTTCTCAAGATGCGCAAACCAGCACTTCAAACCTTCAAGACGTGCAAGAATCTCAGCACCACGTACGGAGATGCGCTCGAGCGGATAGAGCGCAAACACAACCACGCCAAACGCAATAACACCTGGGATAAGCGCCAACACTTTCGTGAGGAAATAACACAACACCAGCGCCACAATGCCCAGAAGGCCCAGCGCAATAAGGCGTGGATAGCGAAGGGTTCGATACTTCTCAATAAAGCCTTCATTTTCAAGGCGAAGGGTCAGAGCGTTATTCCACTGCTCGAATACCTTCGTGCCGTTTTCCTTTACGTAATCATCAATCTGGGCAAGAGATACTTCCCTGCTGCCGCAGCCTATCTCTTCGAAGAGAAGGTTGGCGGTTCTTCTCTCAAGATCGTTTTCAAAACAAGCTTCGCCTTTGCCAACAAGGCGGAAGACAGTCTCAGCGCGATTGGTACCGGTGCCCTCAACACTGATTACGCCCTTTTCCACAAGCTCCATAACGCTTACTACAAAGTCCTTTTCGCACGGTTTGCCTCCGTTAAGAAGTCGAGAAACCACTGCAGCAGGAAGGCCTTTTTCAGGAGTCTGGTACCAGTAGGAATCAGAAAGCGTAACTTCGTTTTCGCGCGCGAATTTACGGGCAGACAAAAGACCAAGAACCACCATCAAGATAACAACCAGCGCCGAATTAAAGACGGTGCTGTACGACCTTTGAGCCCAGTAGGTGTCGTTGTCTTTCCAGGATCGCTCCTGAGCCAAAATGGAGTTTATCTGTGTGGTATTAACGTGGATGTTTCCTCCCGTTGCGTTTGAGTAGGAAATCCACTCAGAAGGAAAGACCACGCGCAGCTCGGCATAATTGCCTTCTTTGATTTCAGGGGTGTAGAAGAGCACAGTTCCCGTTTCTGTGTCCACCGCAATCTCAGCATCAGGAGAGCCGTGGGACCATGCACGAATAGTAGAACCTTCCTCAATCACCGCATTTTCAGGAACAGGGAGCGTCATCTGGATGAATACCTCAGCAGAAGCGCTCTTCCAATCAGCAGTAATGTATTTCCAGTACATGTCGGTGACATCCTGGTATACCTGCGCACCGTTTTTCAGCACATACTCAACGGTGTAGGTGAACGCTCCCTCTGCAGAGCCCGTAAACAAATACACCGTATTAGAAGAAGAATCGAACGAATAGCTCAAGGTTTCTGGATAGCCCAAGAGGGTCAAACCTTCTTTCCATTCAGGATTAAACGTTGTCGAAGGTAGGGCGGTTGCGTTATCCAAGGCAAGAGTGCCACCCTTTCCTTCGAAAGAAGTTCCCTTGAATGAAGAGTCTCCCGCATACACCCCTTCTCCTTCAATCACCGACACGCCTTTGATTGAAAGAAGAGAGCCTGAAGGAGCATTTTCAAAACACCACGAAAGGACGTCGGTTTTTCCCGAAAGCGTAATGGTGCGGCTTTCGGTTACTGTCAAATCTCCTTCTTTTGTCACGGATGAATTGATGACGGTTTTCGAAATAGTGTAGTCTGACGCCCACGCGGACGCAGGAAATAATCCTGCACAGGCCACCAAAATGCATGCGAATAAAACAAGCAGCAAAGGAGTAGTCAAAGCCGTTATTTTCTGAGAAAAAGTAGCTGCCACCTCAGAAAAATAAGGCACAATTCTGTCTTTTTTTACACTCTGAGTGAATTGCATCCCGTTTGCTCCTTGCAAAAAATGTCTTTCACCGTTACTATAACCAATTGTATTTCATTGGAGAGTTGGCTGAGAGGTCGAAAGCGCCCGCCTGCTAAGCGGGTATAGGATCAGACTTCCTATCGAGGGTTCGAATCCCTTGCTCTCCGCCAGAATTTTCAAGAGCTTCACATCCGTGGAGCTCTTTTTTTAGCTTCCGTAAATCAACCTGCCTACTCCACGGCCCAAATACACGGCCACCAAACAACCCACTACGGTAGCTGCAATGTAGCCACCCGCAACAAGCATATTTCCCTCTTCAAGCAAACCAACCGTCTCAAGGCCCCACGTAGCAATTGCGGTATAGCCGCCAACGAGGCCCGTGGTAAAGAAGAGGAGCGGAGTTTTTTGAGCAGGATAGTAATACGGAAGAACAATTGAAAAAAATCCAATGAAGAAGCATCCAATTATGTTAATAACAAAGGTAGCCCACGGAAATGCCGTTGGACCAGCCAAATTAATAACCATCATGCAGATATAGCGCAACGAGGCTCCAATGAAGCCTCCTGCGCCAACAATCAATACATCAATCATGGAAACTTCCTAAAAAAGAATCCTGAGACTAGAACGCCTTAATAGCAGCAACTCCCACTTTTGAAAGGGTAGTTGAGCGATACCACCATTCTTTTTTGTGAGCCAAAACGCTCAACTCAGCTGCCTTGTCATATGATTCGCAAATCAAGCAATATGCCGAACCACTGCCGCACAAGAAATGAGCGCGTACACCCTCTTGCTCGTCTGCCCATGCAGAAATCTCTGCAATTTCAGGAACAAGGGCCTCAGCAGGCTTCTGCAAATTGTTGAAAATAGGTACCTCAAGTGCATTCTGAGCATTCTCAAGCTGAGCAATAAACTCAGGATCAGCATACTGAGGATCCTCGTCGAAAAGTTTGTAAGCCTCTGCGGTTGATACCCCCTGCTCTGGGCGAACAAGAAGCACAAACTCTCGAGAAGGCTCAAGCTCGTGATGGAATACTTCGCCCTTACCCGTTAAATAGGAACAAGCGCCCCACAAGAAGAAGCTTACATCAGCGCCCAATTCAGCAGCAACACTCATTACCACATCGCTCTTTGGGTCAATATCCCACAAGGTTGCAGCACCAAACAGCGCAGCTGCGGCATTTGACGAACCACCGCCAAGACCTGCTTCGAAAGGAATTACCTTGGACAAGGAGATGTCAATCTGTTCGTCAGCCGTGCGACCCAACGCAGCGTAGAGGTTTTCGACTGCCTTATAAACAATGTTTTCGGAAGGCTCAAGGTTAAGTTCGCCAATATCGCTCGAGCATTCGCACTTCAAGCAAATAGTCAAACCAGTGCCGTCACCATCAAGATCGATACGACGCATCTCGAGTGTGTCGTGAAGAGAAAGCGCGTGCATTACGGTGTTTACCTGATGGTAGCCATCGTCTCCCTTAGGACCAACTGCTAAAACCAGGTTTACCTTTGCAGGTGCAATCAGTTTTACGTAGTTCAATGTTTCTCCTATATTCTTTATCTTGCAAGAAACTTCTGGCATTGCGCCAAAACGCAGTGCAAAAGCTCCTTTCGTAAGCCATATAACCATGGTATCCCTGCAGCCACAGCAAGCCATGAAACTTCGGCGAGCCGCGCAACAAGTCCAACCATGATAGTCAAGCAGCTGTTGTAACCCAAATGTCACTATAGCAAGCTCTGTAGCCAAGCAGCCACAGCAAGCCCCTAGCTATGACGTATTTTAGGTGTTTGCTCAGTGTTTGCGATTAAGATAGCGAATTTTTTTCTAACAACTTTTGTGCTTTTCGCTCTTGTCTTCTTCGCGAAAAGAAGTTGCTCAGCAATTGACCACATTCTTCAGCAAGAATGCCTGAGGTAACTTCGAAATTGTGGTTCAAGCGCGTGTCCTCATGAACGCTATAGAGCGTGCCAAGCGCGCCCGCTTTTGGGTCAGGTGCGCCATAAACACAGCGGTCAATGCGAGACTGATGCATAAGGCCCGAGCACATAATGCATGGCTCAAGCGTGACATACACCGTGCAGCCCGTAAGGCGCCAGGTATCCAAGTACTCAGCCGCTTTCTTCATAGCAAGAAACTCTGCATGACCTGCAGGATCTTTGTCAGTCTCGCGCCTGTTATATGCGCGAGCAATAATTTTTCCGTCATAAACAACCACTGCACCAATAGGCACTTCGTTGAGCGCTTCGGCCTTTTTCGCCTCAGCAATGGCCTCGTTTATGAAAGCAATATCAAGGTTTTCGTCGTTTTTCATCATATTTGTGGTATTCTGTACAACGCTTCCGGAAGATTGGCTGAGTGGTTGAAAGCGGCGGTCTTGAAAACCGTTGTGCCGAGAGGTACCGTGGGTTCGAATCCTACATCTTCCGCCAGAGATTACACAAAGACCAGGATTCCCTGGTCTTTTTCTTTTCCTAACGTCTTTTCTTGAAGTTCTCTTGCTCCCTAGAAAAGCTCTGCTTCAATTTCATCTACTGGCATTGAACAACCTACCCAGAGGCGTTCGCCAATAGCTGCCTGCTGAAGGAACATTCCTACGCCATCAACGGTAACGCAGCCGCATTCCTTTGCAAGCTTGAGGAGTTCGGTGTCACGGGGGGTGTATACCGCATCAGCAACAATCAAATCTTTGCGAAGCATTTCCTTTTTCAACAAACAACCTGGTACTTCATATGTTCCAACCGTTGTTGCGTTTACTACCAAAGCAGATTCGGAAAGAGACTGAACAAGTGCCTCTTCGTCATCCAAAGGATGGATAGAAATTGCGCAGTCAGGAGCATATTCCTGCAAGCGAGACACAACTTCGCTCACGCTATACAAATGCGCATCTTTTCGGTTGTAGATATCAATTGCGGATACGCCGTCAAGTGCAGCCTGGGTAATAATTGCGCTACCTGCTCCGCCGCCACCAAGCACGGTGATCTTTTTACCGCGAATATTTACGCCCTTAAATACCAAGCTTCTCATGAATGCTGCGCCATCAGCGTTGTCGCCCAAGAAGCGACCTTTCTGGATAACAACAGTGTTTACCGCACCCATGATTTCAGCAACCGTGGAGACCTCGTCCAAATACGGCATAATGGCGGTTTTGCAAGGAGTAGTTACGTTAAAGCCCAAGAATCCCAACGAAGCCATACCGCGCATAGAATCAAGGAGGTAGTTTTCTTTGGAATCGAAGGCAACATAGACATAATCAAGGCCCAGTTTTTCAAACGATGCGTTATGAATGGTAGGAGACAACGAATTCTTCACGGGACTTCCTACTAACGCAATATATTTTGTAGCGCCTGAAATATCTTGTTTCTTCATATGGACCCTCTTTTGATTTGCCGAACTTTCTAACCATACTTGACTACCGAAAAGATTTCAAATCGTCTTTCACTATAAGGCCAGATAAGCGGAGCGCCCTTTTAACAAATTCACAAAAAGAGCTCAGTTTGCCTGAAACTCTACGCCCAGCTGGCACGATACTTACTTAGCGCGCACACCCGTCAACCTTGCACGTTACCGCGGCGCAGCGGCGCAACCTTGCAGAGTTGCTTTTCGCGCGCAAGCTTTTCGGCACCTATCCCTCAATGACCTCCATGAGTTCGAGCCATTCCATGTCAAGCTCGTCCATCTCTTCTTGCAAAGAGGCAATCTTTGCCTGAATTGCACCCAACTCAACATAATCCGACGGATCAATCTCAAGCTGATGCTTCTTTTCCTTGTCAATCTTTGCGGTAAGACTGCTCATTTTGCGCTCAACTGCCTTGAGCTTCTTGCGTGCCTCGTACACTTCCTTGCCTGTTGAGCCCGACTTGCCTGAAGCCTCTGAATCTGGCGAATTCTTAGCTCCACCCAAGGCTGCCTGACCTTTAGCGTTAGCTTGATTTGGTAGTCCTGCCTGAGCCTGCTTGCCGCCCGCCTTCTGTTTGCTTCCTGCCTGCTGAGATTCCTCAAGGAGCTCTAAGTATTCGTCAACACCACGCGGACAATGAATAAGCTCGCCATCAATGAGGGCATACTGATTGTCAGTAACGCGCTCCATGAGATAGCGGTCGTGGCTTACGATAATCAGCGTTCCTGGCCACGTATCAAGTACGTTTTCCATTGCAACCATCATGTCGGTATCAAGGTCATTGCTTGGCTCGTCCAAAATGAGTACATTTGGCGCTTCAAGCAAGATGAGCATCAGCTGCAAACGACGCTTTTGGCCACCCGACAACGTTTTCACTGGCGCCATGAGATACTTCGCATCCAAGCCGAGTTGTTCCATCAAAATACCTGGTGAAACAACTTTTCCATCAACCACATACTGGGATTTATAGCGGCTCAGAACTTCTTTTACTCTGTCTTCGGCAAGTTCTTCGAGCTCTTCCAACTTCTGGGACAAAAACGCAAATTTGACCGTCTTACCAATTTTGACAGTTCCCTTTTCAGGAAGAAGCTTGCCCTGAACAATATCGAGTAAGGTTGATTTACCTGCTCCGTTAACGCCCAAAAGACCAAAACGATCTCCTGGACCAATAAGCCAGGTCAGGTTCTTGAACACCGGCTTATTTTCGTATGAGAACGAGATGTTTTCTACATTCACGCACTGCTTTCCCAAACGAGAAACCGCCGCACGCTTCAACTCAACACTATTGCGAATAGGAGGCTCGTCAGCAATCAGTGCCTTTGCCGCCTCAACATGGAATTTTGGTTTGGTAGAACGAGCGCGCGCTCCGCGGGACAACCACGCCAACTCACGACGCGCAAGATTCCTGCGGCGCTGTTCGGTAACACGCGCAACTCTATCACGCTCAACACGCTGCTCCATATAGGCAGAGTAGCCACCTTCGAATGGTTCAACAATGCCATCGTGAACTTCCCACATAGAAAGGCACACTTCGTCAAGGAACCAACGGTCGTGTGTTACCACCACCATAGCGCCATTGCCTTTCCTAAAACGCCTGTTCAGGTGATTTGCAAGCCAATTGATAGCGCCCACATCAAGGTGGTTCGTAGGCTCGTCAAGCAACAGCACATTTGAGTCCTCAATGAGAACGCGCGCAAGGTCTACCCTTCTACGCTCGCCGCCAGAGAGGGTCGAGACAGACGCATTCCAATCAAGGTCGGAAATAAGACCATTAATAATAGAGCGAATAGAAGCATCGGAAGCCCACTGATATTCAGGCATGGTTCCTACGATGTTTTCGCCCACGGTTTTTTCATCATCAAGCGTGTCAGTCTGAAGAAGCGAGGAGATAACTACGCCGCGGCTCTTCAAAACACGACCATCATCAGGAGTAACGCTTTCGCTGAAAAGGCCCAGCAGGGAAGATTTACCGTCGCCGTTGCAACCAACAACGCCCACGCAGTCACCATCACTAATGCCTAGCGAAACACTTTCGAAGATAGTTTTGGTGGGATATTCAAGATGTACGTTTTCAAAACCAATTAAGTACGCCATGTGTTTTTCCGTTTGTTCTATCCGTGTTCTGTTTGCAGCGCGCGGGCTGTGCTCAGCTTGCCTCGGCTTTCGCGCGGGCTGTGCGTCTGGGCTCTATCCGCATTTGCGTTGCGCCTTGCCCGCGCCTGGGCCCGTGCGCGCCGCCTTCACTTCGTCCGTGTATATACAATGAGGGCCCCGAAAAGCCCTCATGTATGCGTTATTTGTACGCGAAGCCTTACGCTTCGTTCAATTTCTTTGCAAGAATCTGATTGATGAGCTTAGGGTTACCCTGACCGCGCATTTCCTTCATGCACTGACCAACAAAGAAGCCAATAACCTTGGTGTTGCCCTCTTTGTAGCGAGCAACCTCTGCAGGGTTTGCCGCAATAATTGCATCAACAACAGCCTCAATAGCACCCGTATCAGAAACCTGCTTCATGCCCTTTTCTTCAACAATGGTGTTTGGATCCTTGTCCTCTTCCATGATTGCTGCAAATACGGTTTTTGCCTGCTTAGAAGAAATAGTGTCACTTGCAAGAAGAGAAACCAACTCAACAGCACGCTTTGGTGACAAAGGAGTGTCAGCCAACTCAACACCGGTATTTGCGTTCAGGTACGCAGCAATATCGTTAGTAATCAAGTTAGCCAAAGGCTTTGCAAGCTTAGCTGAATCCTTAGTTTCTGCCATGCACTCTTCGAAGAAGTTTGCGCTGTAGCGATGCTCAACCAACGCACGCGCATCGTATGCAGAAAGGCCAAAGTCTTCAGAGAAACGAGCAGCCTTCTGATCAGGCAACTCTGGCAACTTAGCACGAACAGACTCAATGAACTCATCGCTCAAGTCATATGGTGCCAAGTCTGGCTCAGGGAACAAACGATAGTCGTCAGCAGTTTCCTTAACACGCATAACAATAGTGCGCTTTGCGCTTGGGTCCCAGTGACGCGTTTCCTGATAAATTACGCCACCCTCTTCAAGAACCTCTGCCTGCCTACAAATCTCATATGCCAAGCCGTCATGAAGATTCTTAAAGCTGTTCATGTTCTTCAACTCAGTCTTGGTGCCGAACTTTGTTTCGCCACGTCTACGCAAAGAAACATTGCCGTCACAACGGAGAGAGCCTTCTTCCATGGAACAGTCAGAAATACCAATAGCCAAATAAATCTGGCGAAGTTTCTGCATGAACAAACGTGCCTCTTCAGGAGTGCGAAGCGCAGGAAGCGTTACAAGCTCGATCAAAGGAGTGCCTGCACGGTTGTAGTCAACGAGCGAATGAGTTGCGCCCGCGATACGACCTTCGCCACCACCTACGTGAACCATCTTGCCTGCATCTTCTTCCATGTGGATACGCTCGATGCCAATGTGAGCGATGTAACCATCTTCAGTGCAGGTGATGTTTTCGCCCGTATCACCTGGCTTCATGGAAGCGTACTCATAGCGCTCCTTTGCGGCAGGACCATCAACGTTCAAATCAAGATGACCGCGCATACAGAATGCCACAGGACCCTGAGTGGTCTGGAAGTTCTTAGCCATGTCAGGGTACATATAGTTCTTGCGGTAGAACATAGAACGCTTTTCGATTTCGCAATTTGTTGCCAAACCAGCCAAGCAAATAGATTCGATAGCTGCTTTGTTAGGAACAGGCAATGCACCAGGAAGACCTAAACAAACTGGGCAGGTGTGGGTATTTGGGTCAGCGCCGAACTCCAACTTACAACCACAAAACATCTTGGTTTTGAGCGTTGTGAGCTCTGCGTGAACCTCAAGACCAATAACTGCTTCCCAATCCTGTAATACTTCTTCAAGCTTACGCATGGTTTATGCACCTACCTTTCCTGCTTCAAAAGCGGGTGCAACAGGAGCAGGACCATATACGGTTTCAAGAGCTGCTGCAACGCGGAACATATTCTCGTCTTTAAATGCAGGGCTAATAAGCTGAGCGCCAACAGGCATGTTGCTATCTTTGCCCAAACCTACCGGGAAGCTCATGCCGCCGTTGCCTGCAATGTTGATTGAAATGGTATACATGTCAGACAAATACATTTCAGTTGGGTCAGAAATTTCGCCAAACTTAAATGCCGTACGAGGAGCTGCAGGAGCAATAATGCAGTCCACCTTCTGGAATGCCTGCGCATAATCTTGCGTAATAAGGGTGCGAACCTGCTGCGCAGGATAGTAGTACTTGTCGTACACGCCGGAGGAAAGCAAATAACTACCCAACATGATTCGACGGCGTGCTTCCTGACCAAAGCCACCAGAACGAGAAGACTCGTACTGACCGCCCAAGTCCTTATGACCTGGGTCACAATAACCATAGCGAACCGAGTCGAAGCGAGCCAAGTTAGAGAATGCTTCGCAAGGACCCAAAACGTAATATGCGCTAATTGCTGCATGAGCATTTGGAAGCTCGATTTCAACAATTTCTGCACCCATCTTCTTGAGCGCCTCAATTGCCTCTTCAATCTTTTCCTTAACCTCAGCAGTAAGACCCTGCGCCTCCATGAAGGCAGGAACGACGCCAATCTTCATGCCAGAAACACCTTCGGCAAGGTTAGCGGTGAAGTCGGTAGTTACGTTTTGGCTGGTGCAGTCCAAGATATCCCTACCAGCAAGCGCATTCATAGCCAATGCCGCATCAGCAACGCTGCGAGAGAATGGGCCAACCTGGTCAAGAGAGCTACCAAATGCAACAACGCCGTAACGAGAAACAACACCATATGTTGGCTTTACGCCAACAACACCACAGAAGCTTCCTGGCTGACGGATAGAACCACCAGTATCAGAACCCAAAGTGATGGTTGCCATACCTGCTGCAACCGCAGCAGCGCTACCACCAGAAGAACCACCAGGAACGCGCTCTAAATCCCAAGGATTGAAGGTTTTACCAAAAGCGGACGTTTCCGTTGATGAACCGAATGCAAATTCGTCCATGTTCAACTTACCCAAAGGAATACCGCCTGCTTCGATAATGCGATTTACGCAAGTTGCGGTATAAGGGGAAACGTAGTTTTCAAGCATTCTTGAAGAACAGGTGGTGTGAGTTCCTGTCAAGTTCATGTTGTCTTTGAAAGCAACCGGTACGCCTGCAAGAACGCCCATCTGATCGAAAGTTCCCTGTGCGAGTGCCGCGTCAATCTTTTCTGCCTGCTGCAAAGCAAGATCATTCGTTACTTCCAAGAACGCATGGATGCTTGCGTCTACCTTTTCGATATGCTTGAGGGAATCCTGAGCAACTTCAACTGCGCTAAAGTCACCATTGCGAAGACCAGCCTGAATCTCGGCAACTGGCATGTTTGCGAAAGCCATTATGCGTCACCTCCACCAAGAATAGCAGGAATGAGGAAGCAGCCATCTTGCTGTTTTGGAGCATTCTGAAGAGCAACTTCCTGAGTGAAGCTTTCCTCTTCTTCATCCTCACGCATAACATTGGAGAGAGCTCCAATTGGATGGAAGGTAGGCTCAACGCCTTCCAAGTCGTATTCAGTAATAGGCTTAAGGCTCTCGATAATGTTATTGAGATCTTGAGTCATAGGACCAATCTCTTCATCAGTGAGCCCAATACGTGCATAAGTAGCAATGCGACGTACTTCATTTTCAGTCAAATGCTGGGTCATGTCTTATCCTTAACATTTCGTCAAACGCGCTTAGTGTTTCCTTTTATTTCTTCAAAAAAGACTAAACGCACAACTTGTTATCATAACAAAAGTATTACTGAG
The DNA here is from genome assembly GCA_051878815.1 of Anaerotardibacter sp. Classification (GTDB taxonomy): domain Bacteria; phylum Actinomycetota; class Coriobacteriia; order Coriobacteriales; family Eggerthellaceae; genus Anaerotardibacter. The sequence goes on from JBJEKV010000091.1 coordinate 12,095, forward strand.
AAATAGTCTCAAGTTCCTGCTCTGCAGCAAGAGCGGCGGCAACCTTTGCCGCTTTCAGACGCGCGGTCTGTTCGATGTCATTTTCTATGCGAAGTTTGAAGAGCTCTTCGCCAAGTTTGCTCTCTTCTTCGGAGACGTGCGACTGAGCTTCACACACCAAAGGAGCAATAGCGCGCGTTACCGCATCGGCCACATCAACGGCCATATCAGCATCATCAATAGTCACCACTACTTTGCCCTTGGTGCCAGTCTCACCAATTTCAGTGAAATACACCTTTGGATCAATAGCAACTTCGGCAAGATGGTCGGCCACTTTATGGGTACGCTCCTCAACCTCCTTGGCAAGCACAGCCAAATCACGCGGAGTTGTGACATAGAAGTGGACGATTACCTTCTCTACCGCAGGGAGAAGCACTACCGCATTTTTGGAAATCACGCTATTAGGAATAATGACGGTTTCACCAAGCGAATTCTTGATAGTGGTATGGCGCCAGGCAATGTCTTGAACAACACCCTTGTTTGAACCAACACGAATATTGTCCCCCACCTTAATCAGGCCTTGGAACACAATGAGGATACCGCCAATGAAGTTTGCAATGGTCTCCTGCGCACCCAAAGAGATTGCGATACCGCCAACACCAAGTGCGGCAACAAGCGCATTCATGTCAACGCCGAAGCAGGCATTCATTATGAAGGAGAGGCCCACGCCCCAAAAGACGAAACGCAGCAAGTTAATGAGGAACGAGCTCTGCGGAATACGCGAGTCCTCTTTATTCATGATGCGTTTGAGCCACTTAACGGCCAGATGAGTCACAACGGCAATGGTGATTATCAAAAGCGCTGCTGCAATGAGCTTCGCTAAGTTGCCACCGCCTAAAAAGCCTATGAAATCTTGTTCGAGTTGTACTGCGTCCACGTTTTTTCCTTGTACTACCGCATAAATACGAGTTTTTCCTATTTAGTGTATTATCCCCAAGAGCTGGTTTTTTGTATCAGGTATTATGAAATAAACAAAAGCTTAACTAAGCAATCAAAGCTATAACCCACTGTCCGCGACTATTCGAGAAATAGAGTGATATGAACTATAACCAAGTAAGATTCGTTGCCGCTTATGGCACCAGTTCTCAAATTCCCGAGTCAAAACGTCCTGAGATTTCTTTCGTAGGCCGTTCGAATGTGGGTAAATCTTCTCTCATCAATAGACTGTTTAACCGCAAAAAGCTTGCAAAAGTTTCCTCTACCCCAGGAAAGACCAGCACGGTTAATTTCTTTACAAACGACGAGGTGGATTTCATCGACTTGCCTGGTTATGGCTATGCAAAAGTTGCTAAGAGCGAAAAGGCTCGTTGGTCCGAAATGATTGAGGGTTATTACGATCAGTATCGCTACTATGCGCTGGTAGTTTCCCTCATTGATATTCGCCATCCTGCCACCAAGCTTGACGAGCAGATGATCGAGTTTTTGACCGCCTGCCGTCTTCCGTTTGTGGTCTGTCTCACCAAGGCAGACAAGGTGAGCAACAACGTTGCCAATAAGCAGAAAGCGGCTATTCGCAAGCAGCTCAACCTCCCTAAGGAAATTGAGCTCATTGTTTGCTCGAGCGAAAAAGGAACGGGCTTTGACCAGCTCAAATCCGTTATCGAGAAAGCTGCAGCAGGCGAATATCTTCCTGATCTTCGCGAAGATGATTAGTTATGAGCTGCGCCAAGACAACAACTACTCCTGAGGTTCACGGCCGCGGAGAGAGCTCGAACCTTGCCAACAGCGCGGGCTATACACGTGACGCCAACGCTCAAAACCTTGCCAGCAGCGCGGGCTGTGCACGTAACGCGGACATTCAAACCCTCATCAAGGACATCAAAGCCTTTATCCCTTTTAACGAACAGGAACAGCGGGACAAAGAAATCTTCTTGAGCCATCTTTCCTCAGGAACAGACATCTTTACACGCGATGAACAAGCCCATGTGACCTGCTCTATTTGGACGCTCAATACCCAAAAGACGAAAACTCTCATGGTCTACCACAACATTTACGACTCATGGTCATGGATTGGTGGCCACGCTGATGGCTGCGCCGATCTCAAACGCGTCGCACTCAAAGAGCTTTTCGAAGAGACGGGCGTTAGGTGTTCCTCAGTATGTGAAACGCCTAACCCAGAAAGTGAGAGCCCAATTCTCTCTTTAGAAGTACTCACCGTTGATGGCCACGAGAAAAACGACGCATACGTAAGCTCTCACCTTCATCTCAACGTAACCTATCTAGCCTTCGCTGACGAAGATATTAAGCTCTGCGAAAACGAAAAAGAAAACAGCGGCGTTTCCTGGGTTGCGCTTGAGCGCGTGTGCCAAGCTTCCACTGAGCCATGGATTGCTACACGCATCTACCAAAAACTTCTCGACAAAGGCCACGCCTACGGCTGGTAGCTACTCGCTCTTCGACAAGCGAGCACCCTGTGGGGTGTCTTCAATTACGTATCCCAACTCAGTCAACGCATTGCGAATTGCGTCAGCAGTTGCGAAGTCCTTTTCCTTGCGAGCAGCAGCACGTCTCTCAAGCAACGCGGTGGTTGCCTCTTCAGCAGAGGTCAAGCAAGCACCCGTAAACTGGTTTGCCAAAACAACCAATTCGTCAGCATCTTCAGCGCAGCAGCAAGAATCGCACTCAAGGGTAATACCCAAAACACCCATCAACTCAACAATGGAATCGATGCTTACCTGGAGGCACTCAACCTCTTCGGCAGGAATCTGAGCATCCTGCAAGATGGTGTTTGCCTCAGCAATGAAGCTGAAAATGCAGCCAAGCGCACCAGCAGTGTTGAAGTCATCATCCATTGCCTCAATAAAGCCCTTGCGCATTGCGGTGTAAGCACGGGCAAAGTCATCGCGATTCCACTCGTTTGCCTCTTCGGCAGGATTCTGAATAATCCAGTTGATGTTCTTGATGCAGTTAGCAATGCGGCAGAGAGCTGCGTCTGCTTCCTTCAAGCGCTCGTCAGAGAAATCAAGTGGGCTGCGATAATGTGTCTGCAACATAAGCATGCGTAACACCGAAGGCTTGGTAGTCTTCAAAACGTCGCGCAACAACAAGAAGTTGCCCAAAGACTTAGACATCTTCTCAGAGTTAATCTGAAGCATGCCACCGTGCATCCAGTAGTTGGAGAAGGTGCAACCACATGCTGCCTCAGACTGAGCACGTTCGTTTTCGTGATGAGGGAATGCCAAGTCAGCGCCGCCGCCATGAATATCGAATGGCAAGTGGAGATACTTCTCGGACATTGCGGAGCATTCAATGTGCCAACCAGGACGACCTTCACCCCAAGGAGAAGTCCAGCTTGGCTCGCCTGGCTTTGCAGCCTTCCACAACGCAAAGTCCAATGGGTCGCGCTTGCGATCTTCTAAGCCCTGGCCGTCTGCACGAAGCTCACGATGGCCGCTCTCCATTTCGTCAATATTCCTGCCAGAAAGCTGTCCGTAGCCATCATATGAGCGAACGGCAAAGTATACGTCGCCGTCAACTTCGTACGCATGACCCTTATCAATGAGCTTCTGAACAAGATTGATCATGGTATCAATCTCTTCAGTTGCCTTTGGTCGAATGTCTGGATCAAGAACGCCGGCAGCGCGCATATCGGCAATGAATGCCTCAGTGAATTCTTGTGCAACTTCTGCAGCAGTGCGGCCCTCTTCGCGAGCCTTATTAATAATCTTGTCATCAACGTCGGTTACGTTCTGAACGAAGGTTACGTCATAACCCCTGAACATCAGATAACGACGAATGGTGTCGAACGAAATGAAGGTACGTGCATTGCCGATGTGAATATAGTTATAAACCGTTGGGCCACAAACATACATGCCCACCTTGTTTCCATTAACCGGAACGAAGTCGCGCTTTTCGCGAGATTTAGTGTCATACAATCTAATCATGGTTTTTCCTCACTATTGGAAAGTGCAGACATAGTTTTTAGATATCTGCCTTAGTTTACCGTACTGGAATATAAAAAGAGGAGCAAACTCCGTAAAGGTTTACCCCTCTGCTCTTACCTATAGAAAAAACGAGAGCAGTTATCTCTCACAACATCGTACAACTAAGGCTACTGCCTGAGCAGAAATGCCCTCTTCACGACCTTCGAATCCAAGATGTTCAGTAGTAGTTGCTTTAACGCCAATGTTCTCAACCGGAATATGGCATGCCTTCGCAAGGTTTTCGCGCATCTGTTCGCGATATGGAGACAACTTTGGTGCCTGAGCCGAAATAACGCTGTCGATATCAATAATTTCGTAACCCTGAGCGCGCACATATTCGGCAACTTCTTCTAAAAGAAGCAGCGAATTAGCGCCCTTGTATTTAGGGTCAGTGTCAGGGAAAAGTTTTCCAATATCACCGCCGCGCACCGCTCCTAAAAGCGCATCAGAAATTGCGTGCGCAAGCACGTCTGCGTCCGAATGACCATCAAGCCCATGATAATGAGGGATATCAACGCCGCCTAAGATTAGCTTTCTGTCAGGAGCAAACGCATGGACATCAAATCCAAGCCCAATCTTTGTGAGCGCTACGCCCTCTGGAATTGCTTGCTGTGTCACTTATTCTTCACCCTT
>JBJEKV010000092.1:0-16678 GCA_051878815.1 Anaerotardibacter sp.
TAATGCAACAACAGCTTCTCGCTTTTGGTCATCGGTAAATGTTGTAGCCTTGACGCGCTTCCTGCGTCTGCCTGGCTCCAATTCGTCTACCCATTCTGCAAGCAGGTCTTTCGATTTAGGATAGCCAAGTTTGCGAACAGTACGGGCAAGATATTGCCCATGTTCGAAAAAATAATCAACCGCTGCCCTCTTCTGCGTTTCATCATATCGAATTTAGTGGGAGAGTTTTCTTGAACAGATGTGCTATAAACTTCAGCAGGAAAACATTCAGCTTGGACGGATTCGTCTTTTACGGAAGCTGATTCGTTGTTATTCTGGTCAGGTTTAGTCATGCTAGAACTCCATAAATAGAATTACAGATTCAAAGGATTAGAAATAAACTCTTATATGACCAGGAATTATACCCTACTCCCCTTTTCGAATTGCCTCGTGAGTTCTTTTTAGTTTGCTGCTTATTAGTACGAGGTTTGCAAGTATAACCACGTCAATTTGATTTCGTTTGGTAATACAAAAATGATTTCCCAAAGGTGCCAATTCTGTAAGTACAATTTTTCAATAAAAATATAGCTCTAGGATGATTGCATAAAAAAAGACTGCGATTGCTCGCAGTCTTTCCGTAACCAATGCCATGTCGAAAGAGGTGCCCTTTTAATAAAGGAATGGTTTAAAAGTGTAGATATTGTTAGCGGACATAAACACTGGTGTGACGGTGATGTGGCTGTTTTCGTGCCTGAATCTCTGAGGAAAGCAGGCACGAAAAACTTCAATTAGTCACGAGGCTTTTCGCCTGGAACTTCCTTTTCGCAAATTACTTCAAGAGTATTGAGCCATGCGCCGTGCTCTTCAGCAGTAAATTCGTATTCAGCAGTTCCGTCGCCCCACATGGATTTAAACTCGCCCTTGCGGTTTGTAGGCCAAATGAAGGAGAGGTAGAAGTGAATGCAGAAGGTCAGGAAAGTGATAATAGCTACTACCAAGTGGATACGCCAAATAAGCATGGTCATACCTGGAGAAAGAATGATAAGAGAAGAACCATTAGCAGCCATTACGATGCCAGTAACACCAAGAATCATGGAGCCAAACATCAATACCAATGCTGCGCCCTTCTGACCTGAATTGTACTTATCCTGTGGTGGAACGTATGGATGCTTCTTATTCTTACGGAAGAGATTCAAGTGCTCAGCAATGTAACCACCAAAAGGAGCAGTTAACCAACCAAGATCTCGCTTTCCGTAGGTTGTAACATCGTCAACAAAACGACCAAACAAGGCAAAATTTGCAATGATATATACAACTGGTGCGAAGAAGAAGAGAAGGCCTGCGGTCCAATGAAGATGGCTTATAAGACCACCAAATTCACCAGTTAGACCAAGCCAAATCATAAAGCCTGAGATTCCGCAAAGAATAAAGCCGATAGCAACGCAACCATGCATGATTTTTGTAGGAGTATTATGCTTGCGAACAACAACTTTTACATCATCTGTTTCAACAACAGCTGGATTAGTTAATTCCATTTTGCTCATTGATTATGCTCCTTTCTGCATGAACGAATTGGTCTCATGGATTGCTTCTTCAAGAGAAACAGCTTTAAGCTCTTCAATGTGAGCAGGGATATCGTTTCCGTATACCGTATGGCAGAGACGATGAGAAAGCTCAGTGCTTGAAGGAAGAACATCACCAGGAGAAAGGAACTCTTTATAAACGTTGAGTACGTCAACATTCTGATGAGAAAGACGAACAGGACTTGCTTCGTCAATTGCATAAAGAGCATCAGTACGATTCAAGATGAATTCTTTTGCTTTGTTATAAGAAGCAACAGCCCAAGAAGGAAGTGCAGCAGCTACAAGCACAGAAATGCCTGCAACAATGCCACCTTTAAAAAGCTGACGACGAGTTACGCCTCTAGTCTCGCCAACAAGACGTTCTGTATATGACATTTCTAAACTCCTTAGAAGATAGTGTGATCGATTGGCTGACCGCCACCATTTACACAACCGCTAGGGCAATTCATTACCTCAATAAAGTGATATGGTGATTTGCCGGAAACAGCATCCTTTACCAACTGTTCAACATTCTTTGAACCGCTAACGATTGCAACCTTGAGATCGAATACCTGATCAGTGCCCTTAATTGGAACAGGGATGGTTGCTTCGCGAACGCCCTCTTGGCCACGAACTGCTTCAATATCAAGATTTGGCAAAGGCTCTCCAGATACAACTTCATAAGCAGTACGAAGAGCAGCTTCCATAACACCGCCAGTGTTACCAAAGATTACGCCAGCACCAGACCCAGTACCCATAAATTCGTCAGTTACGCCATCTTCGAGACTTTCGAACTTAATGCCTTCAGCATCCATCCAGTCAGCAAGTTCACGAGTGGTGATAACTGCGTCCATGTCGTCATAACCTGATGCAATAAATTCAGGACGAGAGCACTCAAAGCGCTTTGCAGTACATGGCATTACGGAAACATTGTAAATGTTTGCAGAGTCAACATTAATCTTTGATGGGATAAATGCCTTAGTAACAGCACCTTGCATCATCATTGGAGAGCGTGCGGTAGACAAGAGTGGCAAAACGTCTGCATGGTAGATTTCTGCATAGCGTACCCAACCAGGGCAGCAAGAAGTGAACTGAGGAAGATCTCCAGATTTTTCATAGCCAGGTACACCAAGAGCCTTGTAGAGACGACCAATTAATTCGTAGCCTTCTTCCATAATGGTAAGGTCGGCGCCGAAAACGGTGTCATGAATGGTGTCAAAGCCAAGCTTGCGAAGACCGGTATACATCTTTGCCTGGGTAGAAGTTGCATCCTTCATGCCATAACGGCTAAGAAGACCAGCACGAACTGCAGGTGCCATCTGAACGATTACGTGCTTGTTTGGATCGTTGATTGCAGCCTTTACATCATCAAGCATAGATACTTCACGTACGCGATCAAAAGGACAAGAGATGAGACACTGTCCGCAATTTACGCATAAAGTAGGATCGATACGATGCTTGGTGCCAAGACCGTTAATTCTGATAGCTCCTGATGGACAAGCTTTTACGCACTCGTCACAACCTTTGCATTCTCCAGAAATGGAAATAACGCCTTCTGAAAGAATCTTATCTTTGATTGCGCTCAAGGCATACCTCCTTCTTTCTTGTAGTTACTTCAAACGTAACCCAACGAAATAGGAATCAAAAAGCCCTTAAAACGCACGGAAAGTTTGTGATTAATACATCTTCAAAGCCAGGACGAACCTTCGCTTTTAGCGAGCCTATTATTACAAATAATCCTCCCCCGTCAACCGTAAATTTAGCCGAACGTGACAAATTTTATTACGAAACGAAATTTCGTGTTACTTCTCACGAAACCTTTTGTTATATAGATAGTGTTACTGATTAGCAAATCGTAACCTTAGAGAGGAAGTATGAATAACGTAAATCCAAAATCCGACACTTCTCTGATACAGGAAGATTCTTTTGAAGTTGCCTGTATTGGCATTATTGTTCAAGAATCTGAGTCGGTTCCAACTTTAAACAAGGTTCTTCATGAGTATGGAAATTACATTATTGGAAGGATGGGTATTCCTTACAAACAAAAGAGTCTTAATGTTATCAGTCTTGTTGTTGATGCGCCTTCTGACGTCATAAGTGCAATGGCGGGAAAAATTGGAATGATTGATGGGGTTTCGAGTAAAACGATTAAACCAAAAATCTCAAAATAGTTTTACTACCATTTCAACGTTAAACAGGGCTATTAGCAGGTTTTTAGGACTTTTGCAACCCATAAGAGTTACTTTATAAGCAAGCAATTTTAATTAGTTAAGTGAGTTAATAATGTATAACGCAAAATCTTTACATGCTGAGGAGTTTATCAATCATCAAGAGATTCTTGATACCTTACAGTATGCTCAAGATAATAAGAACAACCTAAATCTCTGTAGGGAGATTCTTGATAAAGCACGTAAGAATCTTTCACCAAAAGCAGACCATGGTGCAACAATCACCCACCGTGATGCAAGTGTTTTGCTTGCGTGTGAAGATCCAGAAATCAATGACGAGATCAAAAAGCTAGCACGTGAAATTAAGCTTGCGTACTATGGCAATCGCATTGTTCTTTTCGCTCCTCTCTATCTTTCAAATTATTGCGTAAATGGCTGCCTGTATTGCCCTTACCACGCACGTAATAAGGAGATTCCTCGCCGTAAATTAACTCAGGAAGAGATTTGCAACGAAGTAATCGCACTTCAGGATATGGGTCATAAGCGTCTTGCAATTGAGCTTGGCGAACATCCTGTAGAAAACCCTCTTGAGTATGTTTTGGAGTCAATGAAAACTATCTACTCCATCAAGCATAAAAATGGTGCAATTCGTCGTGTGAACGTAAATATTGCAGCAACTACCGTTGAGAACTATAGAAAGCTTAAAGAAGCTGAAATTGGTACGTATATCCTCTTCCAGGAAACGTATAGTAAAGAGCGTTACGAAGAGCTTCATCCAACAGGACCAAAAAGTGACTATTGCTATCATACCGAAGCTCACGACCGTGCAATGCAGGGCGGCATTGATGACGTTGGTTTAGGCGTTCTCTTTGGTTTGGAGGGTTATGCCTACGAGTTTGCGGGGCTTGTTATGCATGCCGAACATTTGGAAGCATGTTTTGGCGTAGGTCCTCACACTATTAGTGTTCCACGCGTAAAACCAGCAGTAGATATTGATCCTGACGAATTCGACAATGGTATTCCTGACGAAATCTTTGAGAAGATTATCGCCCTTATTCGCCTGACTGTTCCTTATACGGGAATCATTATTTCTACGCGTGAAAATCAGACAGTTCGTGAGCACGCGCTTCAATATGGTGTTTCTCAAATTAGTGGTGGCTCTCGTACCAGTGTTGGTGGTTATACGGAAGAACAAAGACCTCACGATACTGAGCAGTTTGATGTTTCTGACCAGCGAACTCTTGAAGAGGTTATCAGCTGGCTTATGGACAATGACCATATTCCAAGTTTCTGTACTGCATGCTATCGTGCAGGACGAACAGGAGATCGTTTTATGAGTTTCTGTAAGAATGGTCAGATTTTGAACTATTGCCATCCAAATGCTCTTATGACGCTAGCGGAATACTTAACCGACTACGCTTCTGAAAAAACCCAGGAAAAAGGTTTCAAGATTATCGAAGCGGAAGCTGAAAAGATTTCTAATGAGAAGACAAGAGAAATCTGTAAAGAAAACATTCAGAAAATCAAAGACGGAAAAGAACGAGATTTCTATTTCTAGGAGTTGTCATGAGTCTCAATTCTACTGCTTCAGCTGAACGAATCCATATTGGATTTTTTGGCGTGCGAAATGCGGGAAAGTCAAGCGTTGTTAATGCGGTAACCAGCCAGAATCTTTCTATTGTCTCCAATATGCCTGGAACTACCACTGATCCGGTAAGAAAGGCAATGGAACTTCTTCCTGCTGGTCCGGTGGTTATTATTGACACTCCTGGACTTGATGATGAGGGTGCTCTTGGTGAACTTCGTGTAATCAAAACTAAGGAAGAGCTCAGACGATGTGATGTGGCAATTCTTGTTATTGACGCTACGCGTGGTTTTCTTCAAGCAGATACTGAGCTTCTTGATTTGTTTAAGAAAGAGCAAACACCTTTTATTGTTGCCTATAACAAATCGGACTTGATTGATGAAGATCAGAAGATCGCTCTCCCCCACTTTGAAAATCAGGTTTTCGTTAGCGCTTTGGCTCATGACGGCATCCATGAGTTAAAAGAGCTGATTGCGAAGGTTGCTTCTGCCAGTCAAAAGGAGAAATGTCTTCTTTCTGATGTGGTAGGCAAAGGTGACTTAGTTGTTTTAGTTATTCCAATTGATTCTTCGGCGCCAAAACTTCGCATTATTATGCCTCAACAAATGGTAATCCGAGAATGCCTGGATGTTCATGCAATCCCTGTTTGTTGCCAAGTGGGCGAATTGGATGAAACTATTAAGGGGCTTAAAGCAAAACCAAGACTTGTTGTTACAGACTCTCAGGCATTTAAAGAGGTATTCCAAATTGTGCCTGAGGATATTGATCTGACTTCGTTCTCTATTTTGATGGCGCGTTATAAGGGCGAATTTGACGCGTTTATTGAAGGTACTACCGCTCTCTCAACTTTGAAAACTGGCGATAAGGTTTTGATTTGCGAATCTTGTTCCCACCATCGTCAATGTGAGGATATCGGAACGGTAAAGATGCCTCGTTGGATTGAGCAGTATTCTCAAAGCGAACTAGAATTTTCATTCTGTTCAGGAAGAGAATTCCCTTCCGATCTTAGTGAGTACAAGCTGATTGTTCACTGTGGTGGATGCATGTCTAACGATAAAGAAATTCATCATCGTGTGTCCCTTGCTAAACAACAGTCAGTGCCTATTGTTAATTATGGAATTGCGATTGCGCAGATGAATGGCATTTTGGCCCGTTCGCTCAAGGTATTTTCAGAGTAGCTTAATGAATGATTCAATAAAAAACACCGCGGTAGAACAAAAGTGGCAAGCGCTTCTTTGTAAACTTGAGACTCAGCGTCACCTAACGCTCGAAGAGTGGATCTTCTTTATTGACAATAGATCGCCTGAGCGCTTCGAAGAGCTTAGTAAAAGAGCTGATGCGGTTCGTAAACAAGTCTTTGGATTGGATGTTTATACCCGTGGTCTGATTGAGATATCAAATATCTGCAAAAACAATTGCTATTATTGCGGCATTAGAGCGGGCAATAAAAACGTTGAGCGATATCGCCTCACCAAAGAGGAAATTCTCTCTTGCTGTACGGAAGGATACCAGCTGGGCTTTAGGACCTTTGTTCTCCAAGGCGGAGAAGATCCTTATTTTACTGATGAGGTTTTGGTGGATATTATTGGCGAAATTAAGTCACACTTTCCCGATTGCGCCATTACGCTTTCCCTTGGTGAGCGTTCAAAAGAGAGCTATCAAAACCTCTTTGATGCAGGAGCAGATAGGTACTTATTGCGTCATGAAACTATCAACGAAGAGCATTACCAAACGCTTCATCCCTCATCAATGTCTCTCTCTACTCGCATTGAAGCCTTAAACAATCTGTACGAAATTGGATATCAGGTTGGCACTGGTTTTATGGTTGGAAGCCCTGGTCAAACAACTGAATGCTTGGCGCAAGATTTGCTCTTCATTGAAGAATTTAGGCCTCATATGGTTGGAATTGGACCTTTTATCACTCATAACGATACCCCATTTGCTAACCATCCTAATGGAACGCTTGAGCTGACACTCTTTTTAATTTCGTGTCTTCGTCTCCTTATTCCAGAACTTCTCCTTCCTTCGACCACAGCGCTTGGCACCATCCATCCTGAAGGTAGAGAGATGGGTTTTAAGGCAGGAGCAAACGTGGTAATGCCTAATCTTTCGCCTGTTAAATACCGAGAATTGTACAGCTTATACGAGAATAAAATCTGTACTGGCGAAGAGTCAGCGCAGTGCAGAGATTGTTTAAGCATGCGGGTAAAAAGTGCGGGTTATCAGCTGGTGGAGAGCCGCGGCGACTCTCCGTTTCGCCAAATCTAAACGCAGAAATAATCTGAACTAAAAGGTGGCAAATTCATTAAATCTAACGTAAACGCGTTCATTATTGAATAAATACGTTTTCCCAGGTAAATTCTGCTTCTTTTACGATTCTGTTCTTTAGTAACAGCACTTTGGGGTCTATAATCTAAAATCGCTATTCTATCAGCCACGTTATTAGAAAGCATCAAATGAATAAAGCTATCTATGTTTGCAAAGATTGCAAATTGAAATACTCGGCAGAAACAGGAATTGTTGACGATTTCTTGCCAACCTACGAACAAACAATTAACGCAATTAAAGAAGGCGCATACGGTCCAGAATGGAAAAGTGCCTTTGATGAAATCATTGAAGTTGCGGTAGATCATACGTACGAGGTTTATGTTTGCCCTCAGTGTAATAGATGGGAAAACACTCCTGATTTATCACTCTATATCCCAAGAGACGAAGCTAGTCTTGAACGCATCAGAAGCGCAAAGCTTACGGTGGATAGATGGGGTGCGGTTCGCCCTGTGATGAGACATGATTTGAGGAACTGCTATAGGTTGTTCAAGGAAAGAAAACACCTCTGCCCTACCTGCAACATCAACATGGAGAAGGTGGATATTGCGCAGCAAACTATGTTCTTGATTGCCCAAACTGCGGAAAGTCTAATACTCCACAAACGGTACATTAAAAACACCAACTGTTTTAAGTGTTTACGTATGAAGTGTTTCTCCTCCTGCTAAATGTTAAGGAGAAACACTTTTTTATTTATTGCAAGGCTAGAAACCTTTATCTACGCATGAAGACTTTATCTACTAGTGAAGCTTTAGTTCAACTGAGTAGCTCTACTTCGTATAAGCGATATATTTTGCTATAAAGCTTTTCGCCAAACATCATCTTAAAGAATACTTGTTCAGCTGGCTTTAATTCATTAATAAGATATTCTGGGGTAAATGAGTGTTCAGCTTTAAACTTGATGTTGGTACCATCAAGAACAGTTTCAATATCATCAATCCCGTAAAACTGAGTTACGCCAACTTGATTTACCGGGTTTTTATATTTGGAAGCTTTTGCGCCAAATTCTGTATAGACATCCATTAGAACGTGGAGTTGAGCGTACTTTTTCTCTAATACTTTAAAGAAGGAATTAACCTCGCTATTGGTGAGGTACATACTAATGCCTTCTAAAACAACAATGGCGGTTTCATTGTTAGGAAGCGCGTCTATTTCTTCTTCTTTCGAAGCGTCAAGTGGAACCATATGGTACGCGTCATTTTCCTGGTAATACTTTTTTCGTACTGAAAGGACATCAGGGAAATCAGCATCAATCCAATATGAATATGATTCTTTTACGCGAAGGCATCTACTATCAAGGCCGCATCCAACATGCAAGACAAGTGCATCCTTGTTCTCTTGGAGCATCTTTTCAGTCCAATCATCAAAAACTCTTGCACGCATTGCCATGTTGTATGCCAGCCATTTTGATTTTGGCTTGCCATGAATAGGAAATGCTTCCTCTTCCCAAAATTTTTCAGCGGTTGGATCATTGAGAATAATATTCTTTTTACTGACCAGGGACTTTCCGTAAAGCGGGATATATAAGGTCTTGCTTACTTCGTTCATGAGCCCCCCCTCTAAGCAATGTTCTTCAGCCATGCAAAAGGATTGATGCTTACTAATTGTGTCAGTGAAAAAAGTATTGCACAGCAATGATAGCAAAGCCAAGTGCAACCTAACGCTGCTTATTCAAAGATGTTATCCAAGAATGCTTGCTAACTCGTGCATTACTTCTCGAACATCAATTGGTTTAGCTAGATGTACATTCATTCCCGCACGTAACGCTTCCCTCGTATCCTCTTCAAACGCATTTGCAGTCATGGTCAAAATTGGAATGGTTGCCTTTTCGGAATCTTTTAGCTTGCGAATTTCATGTGTGGCTTCATAGCCATTCACGTTTGGCATCTGTATGTCCATCAGTATTAAATCATAATATCTTTCAGGAGCTTGCATGAGCATTTCGAGGCAAACTTGACCATCTTCCGCACGCTCGATTAAGAAATTAAATTCGCTTAATATTTCAATTGCAATCTCTGCATTTAGGTCGTTATCTTCAACGAGTAGTAATCTCTTGTTTTTAAATAAGTCTGAATTAATCTGAACAGCTGGTCGGGTAATCAAGTGTGATTTTTCAGCAATTCTATGAGGTAAGGTAACAACAACGGTTGTTCCAACACCCTTTTCACTGGTTACTTCGATGGTTCCGTTTAAGAATTCAACAAGACATTTAACGATAGGCATGCCAAGACCTGTTTCTTCAATCTTGTTGTCGGTAGAGTTGTTTTCTCTTGAGAACTCTTCAAAAAAATGTGGCAAGAATTCTTCACTCATGCCAATACCTGTGTCGGTAATAGTGGTTTGATAAAGAACATACCACTCTTTATTGTAAGGAGTTTCTTCAAGATGCATGTTTACCTTGCCACCGCGCTTGGTGTATTTATAAGCTTATGCTTAATAATCGTGCTCTTTGAAAATGTTTCTAAAGAGCACGATTTTTGTGGTGTGCACTTAAATAGTGCGCTCCCAAATCTTGCAATTGCCTTTGTTTTCACGCTTAGCGCAATAGAGCGCTTGGTCGGCCTGTTCGATAATTAATTCAAACGAAACGTCTTCTCTCCAAATAAAGGTGATACCCGCCGAGCAGGATGTTTCTTTTCCTTCAATGGTGAAAAGAGACGAGAATTTCTTACATATGGTGGAGCACTTATTGAAAGCAATTTCTTCGTCACCCATACGCTTGAGCAAAACCAGGAACTCATCACCGCCATAACGGCAGAGAATATCATTATCTCTTGTGCTACTGACAAGCAAGTCAGCAAAAGTTTTGATCATTTTGTCACCAGTGTTATGACCTTGAGTGTCATTAACAAGCTTTAAGTTGTCGAGGTCAAACAAATAAACGGTTGTAGGAAAATCTTCTTTTCGAAGAGAGGCAACTTTTTCTTGAAGTCCTCTCCTATTAAGAAGTCCCGTTAGATAGTCATGGTTTGCTTCAGTTCGTAGCGCGCATTCATTCTCACGACAGATTGTGTCACTAATAAGGCGATTAATTCTCTTATGTAAGTCAGCAATTGGGTGGCATTTACAGAGGAAATCATCAGCTTCAATAGTAAGAGGAAGTTCCTGCGTTACGTTGCATTGAGGGATGGTTGCTAATACCGGAATATGCCATTTTCTTGGGTCGGATCTCAGTGCTGAAATAACCATATTAGGGTCTTGTTCTGGTGCAGTCATGCTTAAAATAACCGCAGAGAGAAGAAGTCCCGTTTCAGAATTAACTACCAACAGCGCTTCTTCGATAGAAGCTACCGAAATAACCTGGTACTGTTCCTCAAAAGAGTGGCAGAGCGAATCACGGAATTCGCTTTCTTCTTCGATAATAAGAATCTGCTGTTTTCTTAAGACATTTCTGAAAGAAGGAATAGTATCCACAGTTTTGCTTGCCGCTTGGGTAAGAAGGAGCTTTTCGAATTCTTCAACAGGCATTGGAGCTGCCAAGAAGAATCCTTGAACATAGTCACAACCAGAGCTCTTTAAGCGGCTCATCTGCTCTTTTGTTTCTACACCTTCCGCAACAACGCTTAGCTGCTTTCTGTGTGCAGCACGAATTACGTCTTCTAAAATGCTTTGGCTCGCTTTCTTTGCAGTTTCACTTTGTACAAAATCAAGGTCAAGCTTGACAATGTCTAAATCCATGAGACTGAGCATGTTAAGGGAAGAGTAACCACTACAGAAGTCGTCCATTTCAATCACGAAGCCATACTCTCTCAGCTTTTTAACGGCCGAGATGAGGCGCTCAGGGCTTTCTCCATAAGACATTTCAGTAATCTCTAAATGGAGAAGTGCAGGGTTTATCTCATACTTTTGAGTAAGTTTTATTAAGGTTTCCGTTAAGCGTGGATGGAATACATCGGTTCTGGAAACATTAACCGAAATAGGAACAACAGGCATGTTACGTTTTTGCCATGCTTGAATCTGTTTGCAAGCGCATTCCCATACATAGGCATCCATTTGGAAAATGAAGCCATTCTTTTCGAATAATGGAATGAACTCGCCAGGAGAAATGGTTCCCCATTCAGAATGCTTCCATCTTACTAATGCCTCTGCGCCAATCATTTCGCCTTCACGAACGCTGTATTTAGGTTGAAGAAGTATGAAGAACTCCTGGTCAAAAAGAGCTTTTTCCATAGCGTCATAAATAGTTTTTTCGCGAATAAGTTTTTTGCGAAGAGAGTCATCATAGACTGCAAAGAACTGGTCGTACTTTCCTTTGATGCTGTTTACAGCAAGCATTGCTCGGTCACACATTTGCTCGACAGGAACTGACAAATCAGTAATCTCATAAATGCCCCAGCGCATTACGGTATTCTTTAAATGATCCGATTGGGTAATGTCAGGATGCTGTTCGCCAAAGTTAGCGCGATCAATGTTCTCTTTGTCTCTTCTTTGGAAGCTAAGGAAACGGTCCGCCGTAAATCGAGTACAAAAACCATCGTCTCCAATGATGGTTTTCATAATGTTTGCAATTTCCTTGAGGAGTCTATCTCCATCTTTGGTGCCAAAAACATCATTGTAAAGTTTGAAGTTCTCGACATTAGCGCAAACAATATTGTATTCAGTTTCAGGGTGTTCATTGAGCTCTTCTCTTACCTTTTGGTAAAAGAACTCCTTACTTAATAACCCGGTAAGCCTATCATGCTGAAGCTGATTAGCAATAGCTGCAGTTTCGCGAAATTTAATAAGGTTTGCAACACGCTGCATGATGATTTGAGGTCTATATGGTTTAGGAACGAAGTCGGTTGCACCGTGAGTAAGAGCTGATATCTCATCCGTCTCACTATCATTGCTTGTGGCAACAATTACTGGAATGAGAGATAAATCAGGGTCTTTGCTGATGCCCCTTAAAAAACCAAAGCCGTCTAATACGGGCATGTCATTATCAAGGAGAATAAGGTCTACATCTCCAGCATGCTCTCGTAAAATATCAAGACCAACTTGACCATTCTCTGCCTGAAGAACTCGGTAATCTTCAGAAAGGATATCGAAGAGGATTTCACGATTAATATCGTTGTCTTCGACAATCAAAATTTGTCTCTTCATAAGCGGGCTCTTTTCCTCGGGTCACAGATACTATTCTATCATATAACCTATACAGGCCTTATATATGCCCAGGTATTTAGTAAGTGTGCTCGAGAATAGCAATCTCATTATTGTGAGAGATTTTCCTGAGCCCAGAATGGATTCTTAAGAAACGCACGTCCCACACCAATAAGATTAGCAGCATTTTCAGCAAGAAGAGCTTCTGCATCTTCACGGGTTTTGATACCACCTGTCAAAACAACTGGAATGGAAACCTGAGCTTTGATTGCGCTTGATAAATCTTTGAAATAACCAGGTTCTTTAATGCCAGGACCTTTGTATCCACACATACCACCTGAAGCATTAATGAGATTAATACCCCACTGCTCAAGAAGCTGTGCTGCCTGCGCGCCATCTTCAATGGTGCTACCGCCATCAATATAGTCACATCCACCAAAACGAATGGAGATAATGAAGTTATCCCCTACTTCTTCTCTAATTTGAGTGATTATATCTTTATGAATACGTAAACGGTTTTCTAGGTTCTGAGATCCGTATTCGTCAGTTCTTTTGTTGGTTAAAGGAGAATAAAACTGGTTAAGAAAATAACCATGTGCTGAATGAATTTCAACACCATCAAAACCAGCTGCCTTTACTCGTTTGGCTGCAGCAACAAACAAAGACTCAATTTTTTGAATCTCTTCTTTGGATAGTTCTTGTGGGAGTTCTTGGTCTTCTGGTTGCATAGGATGCTTGACAGAGCTTGGAGCTACGGTATTTTGGCCCGTAACTTTTGAGCTGGTATTAGAGCCTGCATGAGTAATTTGAGCAATAATCTTTGAACCTTTGTTATGAATCTCCTCAACAAAAGCCTTCAGTGGTTCAATTACTTCATCTCTGTCCATAGCAAGCTGGTTTTCGTGAGCAATACCTTGCTTTGCCACGTAGGCGTGCTCTAAAACTACGAGGCCAATAGAACCACCTTCAACACGCTTAAGATAGAAATGGCTAAAGGAATCAGTTACCAAACCCGTTTCATCAGCTTTGCAGGTTGCCATAGGAGGCAATACTAAACTGTTAGTTAATTCACAGTTCTGAATCTTGATAGGGTTTTCGAGTGCCATGATATTAGTCTCCTTGTCATAAGGTGTTGTGTTTGGTGGTTATTGAGTTTGGGATAAAACCGAGCCTCACTGTTAAGCTTTTATCTCACTATTGAGTTTATACCTAACTGTTGAGCTTACTCCTCACCGCTGAGTTTATGCCCACCAGTTGAACTTATTCCTTCTACTGAGCTTATATTCCACTGCTTCCGAATCCTCCTTCTCCTCGTTCAGAAGAAGCAAGATAATTTACGGGAATAAAGGTAGGTGTCTCAACCGGTGAAATAACAAGCTGGCAAATTCTATCTCCTGGTTTGATTTCAATTGATTTCTCAGGATCTAAATTGATAAGGATAGCTTTAATCTCACCGCGATAATTACTATCAATGAGACCAGGGCTATTAACAAGAGAAAGCCCTTCCTTAATAGCAAGACCACTTCGAGGAACTACGAAAGCGGCATAACCAGCAGGCAATTCAAGGGCAATACCCGTTCCTACTAAAGCTCTTTGAAATGGTTTAAGTGTTACTGATTCAGTTGAATATAAATCAACGCCACCATCTCCAACATAAGCGTTTTTAGGAGTAATGGCGTTGTTGGAAAGTTTTTTAATAGGAATATTCATGTAATCCTCTTTGTGATTTCCTACTTAGTAATGTCTGTGAGGGCGTCACGGAACTCTTTTAAAGTTTTGAAGTCTTTATATACTGAAGCGAAACGAATGTAAGCAACTTCATCAAGTTTTGCTAAACGGACTAATACCTTATTGCCAAGTTCCTTAGAGGTGATTTCGTTGTGAGGCATATTACGAATTTCTGCTTCAATGGATTCAATTAAACGTGAAATCTGCTCTGGCGTGATAGGTCTTTTTGCGCAAGCAATAAGAAGGCCTCTAAACAGTTTTTGTCTATCGTATGCTTCAGATGATTTGTCTGACTTGATAACAATAAGGGGGTTATCGCCCAATCTCTCATACGTGGTGAAGCGGTTACCGCATTCGGTGCACTCTCTTCTTCGACGAATAGATGCTCCTTCATCTGCAGGGCGAGAGTCAATTACTTTAGTATTTTTGTTTTTACAAAGTGGACAACGCATTATGCTCCAATCGTCATATCTGGATTATACAAAACATTTCCGAAGAAAGAGCGCAGTATCCAGATATGGCAATTGAAGAGGGCTTTCTAATAAACTCTTATGCACCAATAAGAATGAGAATAACTGACGTTACAGTACCAATAGCGTACAAAAGAGCAGCTTCCTTCTTTGTTGCATAGTGAAGATTTACCTGCTTAATATCAACCTTTTGTGGTGGAGCATACAGATCATTTCTGAGAAACGAAACAAGAGAAGAAAGAGCAGCCTTCAAAGAGAAAGAGCGCTTAATTTCAACCGTACGATAGCGATACTGAGAAGGAGCAATATCATCAAATTGGATGATAGGTACCTCTCCTTTAAGAGGCCTGTTTTGGTATGCAGGTAAGGTGCTCAAATCAAGAGCAGCGGAGCCAAAGGTTGCATTGATGCTTGAATAAGTCTTTTTCATAGTCACTCCTTACTTGCATAGAACGCTTGTTCGTGTATACTATAAATCGAACATCCGTTCATGTCAATAAATAATCGAACATTTGTTTGGTTTTAGGAGTAGATAATGGGCAATGAGTCTTTAAGCAAAAAACAACAGCAAGTTTATGACTTCATTAAGTGGTTTATTGAGGAAAAGAATTATGGCCCAAGCGTTCGTGAAATTGCTGAGGGCCTTAACTTAAGCTCCCCTTCTACTGTTCATAATCATTTAAAGAATCTTGAGGAAAAGGGTTACATTGTTCGAGATGCTGGGATTTCTCGTTCAATTTCATTACCTGAATCAAAAAAGGAACCTCAAGTGTTAGGTACCGTTGGCTTCTCTAATACCTTAAACCTTCCTTTGGTAGGTAATGTAGCTGCAGGAGAGCCAATCTATGCTGAAGAAAACATCACCAGTCATTTAACCCTTCCTACGGAGATTGTAGGAGATTCCGCTTCTTTCATTCTCTCAGTTCGCGGTGAATCTATGATTGAAGCAGGTATTAATGATGGTGACTATGTGGTCGTAAAAGAGCAGAACACGGCTTACAACGGAGAAATAGTAGTTGCGCTTATCGAAGATGGCGCAACCGTAAAACGCTTCTTCAAGGAAGCAGATCATATTCGCTTACAGCCTGAAAACTCTTCTATGGAACCAATCATTACGCATGATTGCGCCATTGTTGGTAAGGT
The DNA here is from genome assembly GCA_051878815.1 of Anaerotardibacter sp. Classification (GTDB taxonomy): domain Bacteria; phylum Actinomycetota; class Coriobacteriia; order Coriobacteriales; family Eggerthellaceae; genus Anaerotardibacter. The sequence continues at coordinate 16,040 of JBJEKV010000092.1, forward strand.
TGTTGCGGTCCTTCGAAGGGTTTACTAGCCCCTACTCTTCTACTTCGAATGGCTTAAATTGAGGAACAAAAGCCGGAGAAATGCGTAGGGTAAGCTTAGTCCCCTTTTCGGTGTAATTCTCGTTAAGAATCTGTGCCTTCTTGTGTGCAAGTGATACTAAAGATCCTTCGGTATAAGGGATTTCAACGGTTAAGAGAATTTCCTTTGATGAAGCAACTAACGAGATTCTTTTAATCAGTTCTTCTAAACCAATCTTCTCGAGGGAAGAAATGAGAAGTGCTTCTGGGAATCTCTGCGATAATGCCTCGATTTCTGCATCGGTAAGCTTATCAATCTTGTTGAACACTTCAATACGCGGAATAGTCTCTGCGTCAATTTGTTCAAGTGTCATATTGACAGTTTCAATTTGATCGAGGAAGTTTTCGTCAGAGCAATCAATAACGTGAAGGATTAAATCTGCGCCATTAATCTCGTCCAACGTAGATTTGAATGCCTCAATAAGCGTGGTTGGCAGCTTCTGGATAAAGCCAACGGTATCCGTAAGGGTAATCTCACGTCCTTCAGGAAGAACAAGCCTTCTGGTAGTTGAGTCAAGCGTAGCAAAGAGCTTGTCATAGCTCAGCACTTCGGCATTCGTAA
>JBJEKV010000093.1:0-3733 GCA_051878815.1 Anaerotardibacter sp.
GTTCGTTTAGTGTCGTAGCTAACTTTAATCTCGGTGTTAGGAAGCTTCCGTAGTTCTTCGATTGCTTTTATATCGGTGGCACCCATATAGGAAGTGGTGATGATACGCAAACGGCCACCGTTTTGGGTGAAATGAGTTAGCTCGTCCATTAAAAGACGCAGACCGCTCCACTTGATAAAAGAAACCAGCATGTCTATACGGTCAGCCGACACAATTTCTTTTTTCAGCTCGGTATACATTTGAGGCTCATGAATAGCACCCGTAAAGAGGGAGCTCTGGGCCAGCGAAGTTTCCGGGCGCGTTACCTTTGCAGCAGTTTGTTCGACAGCCAGTAAAGGATCGTTTTCTCTTAAGAGGGCAAGAAGAAGTTCCGCGCGCTCATCAACGTCAAGCGAAGTGAAGCTGTCTTCTTCTGTTGTGTTCTGGACGAGCTCGACAATTTTGTTGGTGAGCTCAATTTGCTGGGAGATATCTCCGCCCTTATCTAAAACGTTATCAAGGCCTTTTTGAACAATGCCCGATAAATATTGCGTGAGCACCTTTGAAGCCTCTGCTTTATCGATAGGCGCAAGAGCTTTTCTTGTTTCAGGAATGGCTTCAAGCTCATCATTGAGAGCAGTATTGATTACTTGTTCATAGAGACCATGGTGCAGCATCGATTATTTCCCCCTTGAGCGTGGTGCAGAAAACGTGACCTGACCTCACTTTTCAACTAAGAGAGAGGTGTTGAGAGGTAGCTGAAAGTTTTCCGCAGTTTGAATGATATCCTGATTCGTCAGCGAATAAGGGGCATCTTTTTCACTTTTGCCCAAAAGGCGTAATTGAATCTGGATACCGGCTGCTTTATCAAGGGTATGCATGAGCCCAAAAGCCTCGTCAAAGCTCTCACCTGCACAAATTGCTCCGTGGCAAGGCCATACAACAAGTGGGAAGTCCTCCATGAGAGGGGTAGTCTTCTGCGCAATTTCGTTTGTGCCTGAAGCGGTGAAAGGAATCACGCCAATTCCCCTTGGGAACATAACGACGCACTCGGCCATAGATTGCCACATCATCTGGGAAAGAGACTGTGGGGTGAGGTGCATGAGTTGGGTAAGGGTAATCACGTTTGTTGGATGGGCGTGATATATAACACGGTTTGTTCCGTTGGAAATCTTTAAGCGAAGTGCGTGGATTTTTAAATGGGTAGGCAATTCGCTCGTTGGTTTTCCTTGATTGACTAGTCCCCACACAATTGAATAAGCATTGCCTTGCGAATTGATCTCGATAATCCCGCAGCAATCTTTAGGGTAGAGGGGGATGTTGTAGAAGTGTTTTCCTGACCCCGTGATAAGGAAGAAGGTTGAGCTAAGTTCTGGAAGTGGCTCTGGCAAAGGTTTCCAATTGGTATCAGCGCCCTTGCTCCTGTTCAGATTCACGCCTTTGCAAGCGCCTTCGCTCGTGTTGGCATCTGCCTGTGCGCTCGTATTCGCGCTCGCGTTTGAGTCCGAGTTTGTGTCTGTGCCTTCACCCGCGTTCAGATTCGCGCCTTTGCTCACAAAAAACGGCCTACACTGCTCAACTTCTTGGGCGGTAAGACGGTAGGAGGCATTACCCGCATTTGCTTCATGCCAGTCGGTTTTTGAAGCACGTTCGCAAAACGATATAAAGCGTGCGAAAAAGGGCAGGTCTTCTATGCCATTATTGTTTGCAAGGCTGCCTTTGACCTTGTTGTTGACGTCGCCAACAGTATTGCCATGGATGTCTGATTGAGCTGGGTAAACCATAGAATTTTCTCTCGAATTAGGGTGATTATTCGCGACATAAAAAGAGTAGCACTATCCAGGAGCTCGTTCGTCAATTTTTAGCAAATCGGACAATAAGTAAAAAATGAGTAAAATTTTCAAGTACAATAAGTAGAGCAACAAATTATATTTGTAGGTATGTGCATTTTTAACCATATTTCTATAGTAATTGGCCGCTTTGTTTCTTGTTTGTTTCGCTCGTATCGTATAATTGAACGGTACATTTTTTTGTGCCGGGTAAACAAATTTTTTGGTTCCTTGTGTTCGGTGGCATGGGGACGGAAGTGAGGAAGATTCATCGTGAATACCTACGGAATTGAGGCTTTAGGCATTACTGCTCCAGCTAATGTTTATCGCAATCTCGAGCCAGCAATTCTTACTGAGAAAGCTCTTGAACGCGGCGAGGGTACTTTGAGCCGTACTGGCGCTTTGGTAGTTAAGACTGGTAAGTACACTGGTCGTTCTGCAAACGATAAATTTATTGTTGACACTCCTTCAGTACACGAGGATGTTCATTGGGGAGACGTAAATCGTCCAATTTCTCAGGATAAGTTCAACGCATTGTGGGACCGTGTTGCAGAGTACATGAATGGCAAGGACGTTTTTGTATTTGACGGCTTTGCAGGTGCTGACACTACCTTCTCTAAGAACTTCCGTGTTGTAAATGAACTTGCATCACAGAACCTTTTCATTACTCAGTTGCTCCGTCGTTTCGAAGACAAGGCTGCTCTTGATTCTTTCGAAGCTGACTACACCATTTTGTGCGCTCCTGGCTTCAAGGCAGACGCTGAGCGTGACGGTGTTAACTCTGAAGCAGCTATTCTTCTTGACTACGAACAGCATCGTGCTGTTATCTGCGGCACTCAGTATGCAGGTGAAATTAAGAAGACCGTATTCTCTATCATGAACTTCATTTTGCCTCTCCAGGGCGTTCTTCCAATGCACTGCTCCGCAAACTGTGACGAAAATGGCGTTTCTGCTATCTTCTTCGGTCTGTCAGGTACTGGTAAGACCACCCTTTCCGCTTCTCCAGACCGTATGCTCATTGGTGATGACGAGCATGGTTGGTGTGATGACGGCGTATTCAACTTTGAGGGCGGCTGCTACGCAAAGTGCATCGACTTGGATCCAGAGCGTGAGCCAGACATCTACAACGCAATTAAGTTCGGCGCTTTGGTTGAGAACGTTGTAATGGACCCAGAAACTCGTGAATTTGACTTCTTCGATGATTCTTTGGCTGTTAACTCTCGTGTAGGTTACCCAATTGAGCACATTAACAATACTGAGCCTCACGGCAAGGGCGGCATTCCTAAGACTGTTATCTTCTTGACCGCTGACGCTTTCGGCGTTTTGCCTCCAATCTCTAAGCTTGATCGTAACCAGACCATGTACTACTTCTTGTCTGGCTTTACTTCAAAGGTTGCAGGTACTGAAATTGGCATTAAAGAGCCAGTTCCTACCTTCTCTACCTGCTTCGGCGAACCATTCATGCCATTGGATCCTGCTCGCTACGCAGCTATGTTGGCTGACCGCGTTGAGGAATCTGGTGCTCGCGTATTCTTGGTTAACACCGGATGGAACGGCACTGGCGAGCGCACTAAGTTGAAGTACACTCGTGCAATGGTTAACGCTGCACTTGATGGCTCTATCGATAACGCTGAGTTCGTAATCGATCCTTTGTTTGGCGTTGAGGTTCCTACTACCTGCGCAGGTTGCCCAGATGAGTTGATGATTCCTGAAAAGATGTGGGAAGATAAGGAAGCTTACAAGGCTGCTGCTCATAAGCTTGCTATCATGTTCAACGAAAACTTCGAAAAGAAGTACAGCCATGTTTCTGACGAAATTAAGGCTGCTGGCCCTAAAGCATAAGCTTCTTTTACATAAAACTTTTCAGAGGCGGGGTTATTCCCGCCTCTTTTCTTTAGGTAGACGTATCAGGGTAGGGGATATGC
>JBJEKV010000094.1:0-3716 GCA_051878815.1 Anaerotardibacter sp.
TATTCTTTAATGAAACCACCATCAAAAAGCAAGATTTGTCCAATTAGTAGTGAACCCCAACAGTATTACCTATGCTTGCGAAACGTCGTTGCAAATCTAAATAAGCATGATTACTCTCACATCCAAGAAATCATTATGATTGAGCTCAACAATTACTGAGCCTGAGCCATCTTATCTACGATTGAGTCACGGATTTGATTTACCTCAAATATGAGACGTTCCACGTCGATAGTCTTATATTCGCCATCTTCATAGAGAACATCACCATCTACCATGGTGAGGCATACGTCGCTACCCTGAGCAGAATACACAAATCCACTAGCAAGGTTTTCAATTGGCTGCATCCAAGGAGTGTTTAGGTTATAAACCACTAAGTCAGCCTTGTTTCCTACCTTAATAGAACCACAATCATCTCGTCCTTGAGAGCGGGCACCGTTCCTTGTTGCAATAGTAATAATGTCTCCCGAAGTAATACCGACCGGGTTTCTCTTCTGAGCACGCTGCATTAACGCAAGGAGATACATATCTTCATGCATGTTGAGATTGTTGTTACTTGCAACACCATCAGTACCCAAACAAACATTAATTCCCGCTTTAAGCATTCCTTCAACGTCAGCAATTCCGCTACCAAGCTTTGCGTTGGAGGCGGGATTAAGGGCAACAAATACCTTGTTTCGCGCGAGGATTTCATAATCCTGCTCTTCAAGATAAACACAGTGAGCAGCTGTACAAGGAACGCGGAATAATCCCATCTTTTCGAAATAAGCTACTGGCGTAAGGCCGTGGCGCTCTTTACAGTCAGCAAACTCACTAGCAGTCTCACTCACATGAACTTGCACACGAAGGTTATTCTCTAAAGCCCAATTGGACACGTCTTTTACTATCTGAGGATGAGTTGTGTATTCAGCATGAACGCTTGCGTCATAAAGAAGACGGCCATTATTTGCTCCATGAAATTCTTTTAGGCAGTAGTTGTTTACCTTGTAAGCTTCCATCTTTTCATACGGAACGTCCTTATCGAAAGCAATAAGGGTGTAATCAATATTAGCTTTGATACCACTATCAAGAACTGCCTGAGCACGAGCTGCAGAATTGTAATGCATGTCCGAGAAAGACACGACACCAAATCTCAGCATTTCAGCAATGGAAAGCAAGCTTGCCGTGTACGATTCCTTGTCTGTAATAAATGCCTCAAAAGGAAAAATTGCTTCATTGAGCCAACGATCAAGGGGCAGGTTTTCACCCCTACCACGTAAGAGCGACATTGGCGCATGAGCATGAGCATTATACTTGCCCGGCATAACCATTTTGCCCGCTCCCTTATAGGTACGCTCATACGTTTTTTGAGGAGGAATGGTGTCGAAATAATCAATAACCCCGTCAGTAACACCAACGTAAGCATTTTTGTATTCCTTGCCATACTCATCCATCACCGTGATATCGCTAAATAAAAAAGACATGTAGCACCTCTTGCTTAATACTTCGAATTGCTCTTTGTTTACTGCTCCTGTTTAAAAATCAACTCGTTCATTTTTTCTGTTCGAAATCCGGATAAGCTACCCTATTTCTTCACTTCACATGCTTTAAAAAACAAGAGCCCACTGTCTACCTAAAAGCCAAAATTTGACGAGGTTCAGAAATGAGAACCTGGGGGTTTTCTGACAGGATACGCTCTTTTGGCTGATATCCCCACAAACAACCAACTGAATATACACCTGCACCAGATGCCGTTTTCATATCTCCAGCTGTATCGCCAAAGTAGACTGCCCTCTCTGCCGATACACCCAGTTCCTCTAAGGTAAGAATCAAGCCGGTTGGATCTGGTTTTCGAGGAATGCGCTCTCCTTCGCCATGAGCAACGTCGAATAGCGAAGGGAAAAAGTGATTGACTACGTCCTGAACGCCTTTGTCGAATTTATTAGAAAGAACCGCAAGCTTCTTTCCCTCTTGCTTTAGTTGAGAAAGAACGTCGGTAATTCCTTCGAACTCTTGCGTCAGACACAGACCAAATTCATCATAGTTGCTTTTGAATAACGCGAATGCCTTCTCAATAGTATCCTCAGTGCAATCTGAAGGAAGCGCTCTGGTCATAAGAAGCCTACCGCCATCTCCTACAAAGGATAAAATCTCTTCTTTAGTGCGCGTAGGATATCCCATTGACTCCAGAGCAGAATTAACTGTCACCACCAAATCAGGCAACGTATCTAAGAGGGTTCCGTCTAAGTCAAAAATAAACGCATCGAACCCTGTTTTGCATGCCTCAACGTTTAAGCACGCACTTGTTTCATGCATGGTTAGCCCTTCTTCTTTAAGTTTGCAAAACCCATTGTAGTGCATTTAAAAAAACTGGGCCGAATTTCTCCGGCCCAGCTAACTTTAGAATATGTATGAAGCGAATCGAATTCCTTACCAACTCTTAGTATTCAGAATTCTCAGATGCTTCCTGCTCAGCAGAGGTGATATCAAAGCCTAAGGAAGAACCTGCACCTAAGAGCGCATCAAGCTCTTCGAAGTTGCGCTGATATGAATGAGGAGGAAGTGCCTCACCAAGCAACTCTTCGTCATCATAGTTGTAAGATGCTGGCTGTGATCCACCAATCAAAACCGTGTCATCTGGGCTAAATACCATGTCGAGCAACTGACTCATGTCATCACGAGAAGCGCTCAAGTCATCTTCGATAACCTTAGACAAACCGTGAGCTTCAAGACCTGCCTTTAACTCTTCGATTGCCTTCTTACCAATGCCTTCAATGCGAAGGAGGCTATCTTCGGTACGTCCTACCAAGTCAGCAACAGTCTCAATGCCTGCCTCGCTAAACTTGTTTGCCCAGCGCTGAGAAACGCCCAAGTCATCATAGATGTACTTGCGAGCATCCTCATCGGAGAGGGTGTTTGAACGGTAGCTGCCTGCAATCTCGTTGAGATAGCTTGCATAATCAGATACGTAGTTATCTCCATCCAAAGACCAGTCTGCTGGCTGTGGCAAGAGGTTTTCAATCTCACGCAAAGCCTCAGGAGCAGAATCAGGCAAACGATCAGAAGAGTTCTTATCTACTGGAACACCCTTGTAGGTAAGTCCAACCTCGTGGTAACGCTTCAAACCAGTACCTGCAGGAATTGGCTTACCAATGATGATGTTTTCCTTCAAGCCCTGAAGGGTATCAACCTTGCCTTCAATTGCAGCGTCGGTGAGAACCTTAGTGGTCTCCTGGAAGGATGCTGCAGACAAGAAGGAATCAGTAGCCAAAGATGCCTTAGTAATACCAAGGAGCAAAGGCTGACCTACTGGAGGCTCCTTGCCCTCTACGAGCATTTCGTTAACTACCTCATCAAACTCGAAGCGGTTTACCTGACGACCTGGCAACAAATCAGAGTCACCCGAATCGATAACGGTAACCTTACGCAACATCTGGCGAGCAATAACTTCAATATGCTTGTCGTTAATGTCTACACCCTGAGATACGTAAACGTCCTGAACCTGATCAACAATGTAGTTCAAAGTGGTATATGGGTCAGTTAAGCGGAGCAAGTCATGTGGGTTTACGGAACCACGAGTGAGCTGCTGGCCAACCTTAACTTCGCAACCATCATTCAAACCATTAACCAACTGAGCACGTGCGGAAACAACATACTCACGGAAGTTGCCTTCCTGGTCATGAATGGTAAGAGTCTTAGTCTGCTTGTCACCAGAAACCTGGAGAGTACCTGCAATTTCA
>JBJEKV010000095.1:0-3703 GCA_051878815.1 Anaerotardibacter sp.
AAAGAGTAAGCTTGAGTGTGGGCTGACAGCAGGTCTGATAACCCTAATTAATCCTGATTTGGGCTGATAGCAGGTTTGATAACCCTGGTAGTTTTAGGAATGAGCTGATAGTCGGTCCGATAACCCTAATTATTATTGGTATAAGTTACTAGTTGCTTTGAAGCCTCTATTTAGAGTATGGTGCCCTTACTGTTTATTTTCTCTTCCTTAGTCAAGTTGGGCATGAGGGCACAAATCGCTCAAAAAACACTCTTTACAGCGCGGTTTTCGTGCTATACAGTATTCTCTCCCAAACAGAATCCACTGGCTGTTAATAGATTTCCAGTATTGCTGCGGATACAGTTTCAATAAGTCCTGCTCGGTTTTTAAAGGATTGTCAGCAAACGAAAACTTGAGTTTGTGGGCAATGCGAAATACGTGAGTATCAACGGCAATACCTTCGACAACTCCAAACCCTTCGTTCAAAACGATGTTTGCCGTTTTTCTTCCTACGCCCGGAAGGGAAACGAGCTCTTCCATAGTTGAAGGAACTTCACCTTCAAAATCGGTGAGAATTTTTTGGGCACATGCTATGCAGTTCTTGGCTTTATTGCGATAAAACCCAATCGTTTTAATGATGTTTTCAACATCTTCTAGGGGCGCTGAAGCCATTTTTTCAGGAGTGCCATACTTTTCAAATAACAGGGGAGTTACTTTGTTTACGGCAGCGTCTGTTGTTTGAGCCGACAGCAAAACTGCGATGGTTAAGGTAAAGGGATCACTAAAAGTAAGTGCTGGCTGAGCGGCAGGATAATGCTCGTCCATTCGCTTTGCTACTTCGAGTGCACGTGCAATTTTTAGTGCTTTCTTTTCTGGTGCCATTTTCCCTCCATTTTTTCTCACCCCTCTATTGTAAGGCTACTTTATTTCAGCTGTAGTAAACTACCATAAGAAATAATTAGGAGACGGCATGCTTATTTCTCTTTTAGCGAACTCAGTAGAATCTTCGGGTTCAGTAGGACATTTTTGGACAAAACTAGACTCGTATGAAGATGCAACTCTAGGCGTTGCTTCCTCGGCACGCCCATTTTTAGTGGCGGCTCGTTTTGCAAAGCATCCTCAAACAACGCTTGTGGTAACTGCAGGCGAAGAAGCAGCTGACTCCTTTGAACGAATGGTCTCTTCTTTTGTGGGAGAAGAGAAAGTGTGCCGTTTTCCCCTGCGAACTGACAATCCGTTTTCTCTTGAACCTAAACGTGACCTCAAAGAGATTGCTCAGCGAATGGAAGCATTGTGGGCCTTACAGTCGCAAAAGGAAATGATTGTAGTAGCCTCTGCTCGTGCCCTGTTGCGTAAAATTGCACCGGCCGAATGTAACATTGCAAAGCCGCTTGTTTTAATCGAAGGGGCAGATCTTTTTGAAAACGAGATTGAAGACTTGGGTTGCTTTGAAGATTTGGCTCCTCGTTTAGTTGAAATGGGTTACGAAAACACTGAAACCCTTGAGGGTCCGGGTACCTTTTGCGTACACGGTGGCACCGTTGATATCTTCCCGGGAAACCTAAAATTTCCTGTTCGTCTTGATTTTTTTGGAGACGAGCTAGAAGAGATCAGAAAGTTTCTTCCTTCAACGGGGCAGACTATTGGATCGGTTCCTCATCTTGAAATCTATCCTGTTCAAGAGTTTTGTGTAACGCCAAAGCAAAGTAAGAAGGCTCAAAAGGCTTTAATTGCGCCTGCTCAAACCAATCCTGCATTGCGCGAGCTTTATTCCGTGCTTGAGGATGATTCGAAAGAGTATCCTGACGCCTTGCTTCCATACGTATATGACCATTTAGAGACGGTTGCTGATTATTTAGGACCTGATTGTTTGGCCGTGCTCATTGAGCCTCGCTCATTGTTCGATGATGCGCTTCATTATGCTGACGAATTGGAAAAGAAAGCAACGGGAACTTCTATTCCGTATCAGAGTCTTTTTACCCTGCCTCAGCAGTTAAGTTTTGGCTCCTGCACGAGAGCCACCTACGTGTCTATCATGCGTGTTGGTGTTGAGCTTGATGACGAACTGATTGTAAAGCGCGTTGATGTTGCTGGTGATCCAGAAAAATTGTATGGCCGCTTGATCTCCTTAACTCAGGCAGGATTTTCGGTTGCCTTTTCCATTCCGAACTTCCGTGCTCGTACGGAGATAAAGCTCGAGCTGGTTGATAGAGGCATTCCGTTCGTTGAACGTCTTGATGTAATGGAGGAAGTTGAGCGCGATAAAGCGCTTCAAAATCAAGCAGATAATGACGCAAGCGATTCGCAAGGAGTAAAAAACGCTTCGGATGTTTCACATGTGGGGGCAGAGAAAACTTCTGCTGCTAAGAAGAGTCATTCCAAACGCGGCGTAGGTACCAGACTCAAACGCGGTATGGTAACCGTGGTAGACGTGGATATTCCGTTGGGAATGATTTTCCCCGCAATGAAACTCGCGCTTGTTTCTCTGGCGGACACCCAGGGCTCTATGACTGCACGAAAAACACGTCGTGTTGATGTGACGGAAATTACCTTCCCTTATAAGCCTGGTGACTGCGTAGTTCACGCAGCTCACGGTATTGCGCTATTTAAGGAAATTGTTCGTCAAGAAGTGGGAGGCTCTGAGCGAGACTATCTCCTTCTTGAATATGCCGAAAATGATAAGCTTTATGTTCCAGTGGAACAGTTAGACCGCGTTACGCGTTATGTGGGCCCAGAAGGCTCTTCACCACGCTTAACTCGTCTTAACACCTCTGACTGGTCACGCGCAATCACGAAGGCGCGCAAGGCAACCAAAAAGTTGGCATTTGATTTGGTTGATGTGTATACGCGTCGCGCTGCTACAAAAGGCTATCAGTATAAAGAGGACACGCCATGGCAAAGGGAGATGGAGGAATCCTTCCCTTATCAGGAGACTCCTGATCAAATTGCTGCAATTAATGATATCAAGGCAGACATGCAATCTGCTCACCCGATGGACCGCTTGGTCTGTGGTGACGTTGGTTTTGGCAAGACCGAAGTTGCTCTACGCGCAGCGTTTAAAGCAACACAAGACAACAAGCAGGTAATGGTGTTGTGTCCTACTACTATTCTTGCTCAGCAGCACTATACGACGTTCCACGATAGGTTCGAGCCATTTGGGGTTCGCGTTGACGTTTTGTCTCGCTTTAGAACTCCTGCTCAGCAAAAAGAATCACTTGCAGGCTTTTCCGATGGTTCGGTGCAGGTTTTGGTTGGTACGCATCGTTTGTTGTCGCGTGACGTTAACCCAAAGGATTTAGGTCTCGTTATCATCGACGAAGAGCAGCGTTTTGGCGTGGGTCACAAGGAGCAGATGAAGAACCTTAGGGAGTCCATTGACGTACTCACACTTTCGGCAACTCCTATTCCTCGCACCATGCAGATGGGCTTATCAGGCGTGCGCGACATGAGTATTATTCTCACTCCTCCTGATGATAGGCGTGCGGTTAAGGTTCATGTAGGCGAATGGGATCCCGATTTAGTAAGTGACGCAATTAGAAGAGAGCTTTCACGTGGGGGACAGGTCTATTACGTAAGTAACCGGGTGCGTACTATCGAAAACGCGGTTGAGCGTGTAAAGACTGCTGCGGGCGAGGCTCGTGTTGGCGTTGCTCATGGCAAGATGACCAAAGAGCAGCTCGAGCACGTGATGGAAGAGTTTGCTGCAGGCGAACTTGACGTGCTT
>JBJEKV010000096.1:0-3695 GCA_051878815.1 Anaerotardibacter sp.
TTCCAACCGAAATAGTTGATAAGCAGATTTCTTGCGACGGAACACGTAAGTATATCTTTAAATATCCTGATAATTCATTTGTTGAGGCAGTTGGTATGCCTTCGCTTGATAAAAAAGGACCAAAACATCTTACCGTTTGCTTCTCAACTCAAATTGGCTGCGCTATGGCCTGCGCTTTTTGCGCAACAGGAACTCAAGGTCTTTTAAGAAATCTTTCAGCTGGCGAAATGATCGATCAACTTCTTTTAGTGCAAAAAGATTTTGGTATTCGTATCTCTAATGCTGTTTCTATGGGACAGGGAGAACCATTCCAAAACTACGATGCAGTTCTTGAAGCAATGAATTTCTTTAACAGTAAGAACGGGTTTGAAATTGGCGCGCGTCATATGACTATTTCAACCTGCGGAATTTTATCGGGTATAAAGAAACTCTCTCAAGATCCTCATCAATACACGTTGGCAATTTCCCTTCACTCAGCTACTCAAGAAAAACGAGACTATCTTATGCCTCGTTGCGCGAATATGCCACTAGCTAAGCTTAAAAAAGAGCTTACTTCCTATATTCAGTATACTAATAGGCGTATCACCTTTGAATATTCCATGATTCAGGGTTTTAATGATAGCGAAGAGGACTTAAAAGCTCTGCGAGATTACTGTGATAATCTCCTTTGCCACGTTAACCTTATCCCTATTAATTCAGTAAGTCATTCACCTTTTCAGCCAAGTTCAAAACAAACGTTAAAACATTGGATTGAGTACTTAAATTCTTTAGGTGTCGAAACAACTATTAGAAATTCTCGCGGTTCCGATATTGATGGTGCTTGCGGACAATTGATTAACAAGAAAAATGTCGGATAAAATATCCGACATTTTTTATTCTGCGTATTTATTTATATTTAGACTTAGACTCGGGCAATAAAACTCGATATTTAAATCCACAAACTCTTAGCTAAATCTTAAGAAATAGCGAAATTCTTCGGATTTAGTTACTTACTCCTCAGAATTCTTCTTAATCAACTCAAGAATACGGTTTAGCTCTTCCTCATCCTTAAACTGAATCTCAATTTTATTTTTACCCTTCGAATTTTTTACACGAACAGGTACTGAGAAGAAGATTGACAGATTCTTTGCAGCCCTCTTAAAGCTTGGAGGAGTTACAAGACGATTAGTACTTTCTTTCTCTTTTCCATTGCCTTTCAGTAAGTTAGCAATTGCCTCAGCTTCACGAACACTTAACTTCTGCTCCATGAGCTTATTGGTGAGCTTTTTACGGCCTTCTTCGGTAGGAATAGAAAGAATTGCACGTGCATGACCAGCAGTAATCTTTTCCTCAAAAAGCAACTGCTGAGCTTCTTCAGGCAAATCAAGCAAACGAAGTGCGTTTGCAATAGTTGAGCGACCTTTAGAAACAGTCTGCGCAACCTCAGACTGAGTCATTCCACGGCGCTCCATCAAGCGCTTATAACCATAAGCTTCTTCAATTGGATTCAAGTCTGAACGCTGAATATTTTCAACCAATGCCAGCTCGAGCGCTTTATCGTTATCTGCAAGCCAGAAACGAACAGGAATAGTTTCCATTCCAATACTCTTACAAGCCTGCCAACGACGTTCACCTGCAATAATTTGGTACTTATTATTTACCTTGCGAACCAAGATAGGCTGCAATAAACCTTCTTGCTTGATAGAGTTTGCTAACTCTTCAATCTCTTCTGGCTTGAAGTTAGTACGAGGCTGTTCTGGATTTGGCTCTACGTCTGATAAAGGTACTTCAGTGATTGCGCCTTTAACATCAATATTCTCACTCTTCTTAACTGCTGGTTCTGCAGGAGTAGAAGTTGGAGAGAATGTTTGATTTCCAGGAATAGGAGCTGTTTCTTTCTTAGTAGCAACAGATCCAGCCTCAGTTGAACGAGGAGTTCCATTCGAAGTAAAAGAAAGTGTTTCTTTTTTTACTTCCTGCTTTTCTCCAGTATTAGCAGCGGTATTTTGCTGGGAAAAGCTATTAAATGGCTTAATAGGAGCCGTTTTAAGAGGCGTTTTGCGGGTAGTAGGCCTCTTAACCTCATTATTTATTTGTGGAGCTGAGGTTGTTTTAGCTTCCCTCTCAACAACTCGAGCACTCTGAAGTGCATCATCAGAAATGAAAATTTCAGAGGTCTTCTTCGCTTCTTCTGGTTTCTGCTCGGTTTGAGCAGCAGAAGAATTATTTACCGGCTGTTCTTTATTTGTATCCTTTACTGCGTTAGTAGGAACAGGATTAGTAGGAGCAACACGAGGTTTATTAAGTGGTTTGTTATTTACTTCTTGTTTAGGTTCCTTAGGTGCTGCAGCTGGCTGATTGAAAGTCACATCACTTTCACCAAACAATGCACCAATACCTTTTCCGAGGCCACTTTTCTGTTTAGCCACGAGCAATCACCTCTTTTGCAAGATCATCATATGCAATAGCACCTTGATTCTGAGGTGCGTACTCATTGATTGGTTGACCATAACTTGGAGCCTCAGAAAGCTTTACGGTTCGAGGGATAATAGTTTCAAATACGGTATCCCCGAAGAATCCTTTAACTTCTTCAACAACTTGCTTAGACAAGTTTGTACGTCCGTCATACATAGTTAAAACAATACCAACAATCTCAAGAGATGGATTTAGCATAGTTTTGACACGTTTCATCGATTCGAGAAGTTTTGTCACACCTTCAAGTGCATAGAATTCGCACTGAATTGGAACAAGAAGCTTATCAGAAGCTACTAAAGCATTAATTGTTAATAAACCAAGAGAAGGTGGGCAGTCAATAAGAATATAGTCATAACGGCCACGCAATGAACCTAATGCATTCTTAAGACGGTTCTCACGAGCCATTTCATTTACTAATTCAACTTCAGCACCAGCTAAGTTAATAGTTGCAGGAAGAATATCAACTCGTTTGCCTACACCACAGAGAATTACATTCTCAACCTGTTCGTCGCCAAGGAGGACATCATAAACACAAGCAGATAAATCTCGCTTGTTTACGCCGAAACCACTTGTGGTGTTTCCCTGAGGGTCTAAGTCAACAAGGAGAACTTCTTTACCTGCATGACCAAGCGCAGAAGCTAAATTAACGGCAGTTGTAGATTTGCCAACACCACCCTTTTGATTAATGATTGCGAAAATCTTTGTCTGACCAATAATGTGATCTACTGGTGGTTTGTCTTTAAAGTAAACAAGCTCATCATCATCTGATTCTTCTTCCTGATAAACAACCTCAGGAGCTACATTAGATACAACATCAGAAGCTACCTCAGAAGTAAAGTTTTCTTCGTTTTCTTTAATTTCATAATCTGAATTGTCTTGAGAAACAGGATTAGTAGTATGAGTTTCTTCTACTCGATTATTAATTGCGGAATTCTCTTCAGAGGCAATTTGACGAGTTGTGACTTGAGCAAATTCATTCTTCTCATCATATTCTTTTGAAACAAAGTTCTGATTTGTTTGCTTAGGAGTCGAATTGTAATTCACTGTCTTAACGGAAGTCTCTACTAT
Organism: Anaerotardibacter sp.; assembly: GCA_051878815.1. Classification (GTDB taxonomy): domain Bacteria; phylum Actinomycetota; class Coriobacteriia; order Coriobacteriales; family Eggerthellaceae; genus Anaerotardibacter. Next base: position 3,523 of record JBJEKV010000096.1, read on the forward strand.
ATTTTGTTTCTTTTTACGACTGCCGAATAGTCCCACGTTTCTCCTTTCGTTTAAACGAGAAAAATTATAGCTGAAATGTTTCACGTGAAACACACCAGATATGTTTAAAGAGTAAAAGAAAAAAAGGGTTAGCGGACAAAAAGTGTGTCTGGCCTTTTAATCGATAGAGTACG
>JBJEKV010000097.1:0-3637 GCA_051878815.1 Anaerotardibacter sp.
TTAGAGCGCATAATCTTACCGGAACCGGTAACACGGAAACGCTTTGCGGTACCGCGATGAGTCTTCATCTTAGGCATGTTTTATCCTTCCTTTAATTATCCTTTTTCTTCTTTACCGTTGAAGGCAAAGGAGCGATAAGCATGTGCATGTTACGACCTTCCATCTTTGGCTGGTTTTCAATAACCGCCACGTCTTTAAGATCGTCTGCAAGTCTTTCGAGAATGCTCAAGCCCAATTCTGGATGAGACATCTCACGGCCACGGAACATAATGGTGATTTTTACCTTAGAACCGCTTTCCAAGAAACGAAGAACGTGCTTTTTCTTAGTAACGTAGTCACCTACATCAATCTTTGGACGGAACTTCATCTCTTTGGTTTCGACCTTGCTTTGATTCTTACGTGCCTGCTTGGCCCTAATAGCCTGGTCGTATTTGAACTTTCCATAGTCCATAATGCGACAAACTGGGGGTTGTGCATTAGGCGCAATCTCTACCAAATCGTAGCCTGCTTGATCAGCAATGCGTTGAGCCTGCTCAATCGGATAAATTCCCATCTGCGATCCGTCATAGGCAATGAGACGACATTCTTTGATGCGAATTTCATCATTGAGCCTTGGTTCCTGTGCTGCTATGGCGCCCACCTCCTTCTGTTTAAAACTTGTAGTGCCAATCAACACGTTTTACTGCATAAAAAAACCTGCACACTTGCAGGTCACACAAATATACCCTTAAAGGGAAAGTCTATTCGTATAACCCATCAGCAAGATGCCGAACCAGGTGGAAGCAAAGCTTCACTTGTTTTACAGCCTTGATAGAATATCATATCTTTTCCGTTATGGAAAGAAAGAATTCCTATTTTTTTAAATGTTTTTCGCCTTAGCGAATAGCAATTTGCACGGTAATAGTTTTAATCGTGTAAACAAGATTACCGGTGCTATTTGCCTCGGAGTAATCATACGTAAGAGTTACGTTCCAGTCGTATACGTTCTTTCCCTCAGAAGTAACTCCCACAAAAGTCCAAGACTCCATCTCTACCGTTTTGCCATCGGTAGCGTATTGAGTGTAAGACTCTTTCGAAGGTAACTTTGCCGTGCCAAGCTCTACTGATTCAAGACCCGCGGCATGAAGTGTATTCTCAATCAAATACATTTCACTTACTACTTCATCAAACGAGAAGTCACCGTATCCAAGCGCCTGAGTTCCCGTGCTATAGGAAGCAGAAACCACCTGACCCTTTTTATCAGTATCAAGCATCACGGTTGGCGTGCCTACGTATTTGTCACCTGATTCATCGGTGAGAACCACCACGTCACGCTTTACTGCTTTGTTTTGGGAAATCTCATACGAGCTTTCCAGCAGTGCACCGTGTCCGGTTGCGCCAAGAGCGGAGTTCTCATCAAGCCCAATAAGGCTTACCAAATCAACAACTTTAGTAGTGGGAGTGGTTACCTGTTTTTTAGTTTCTTTCTCTTTCAAGAGTTCTTTTTGATCATCTTGAGCAGAAACTTGAGCCATAACACGCGTCTGACTAAAGCCAAACAAGCACACGCAGGCAAGCGCAACAATAAGTGCGCCTACGAGAATAACTTTGAGAAAAGTTAAACGTTTGGAGGATTGTTTGTTCATAGTAGTCATAACGCGATTGATTATACCGTGAGGTTTTACCTTATTGCTACATAAATGCAAGGTAGTAGCCTACCCCACCAACAAGAACAAGGAGAAGAATAACGATAATTACGATTCTTAGTTTGTCGAACGGAACGTCTGCTTCAAGATCTTCGTACGTAAGCAAATCGTTATCGGAAGAAGCGGTGTCTTTCTTGAGAGATTCGCGCGCAGCATTTTTCTCAGCAACCATTTGAGGAGTGTTTGCGGAGGTGCTTGCTTGAGAACCTTTCCTGTAGGCAGTATCAGTTTCAAGGGATGCGCTATTAGCAGAAGCGTCTTTTGCAAGAGATGCGCTGTCACCAGAAACAACTTCAGATGCGTTTTCAGAAACAGTTTCAGCAACTTCACAAGGAGCATTCCCCGAATCAGTGCTAAGCGAAAAAACGCCCGCCTCATTGACGCGAAATACCTTCTCGTTCTCCTGAGCAACCTCAAGAGAAATATGGCTATATCCCTTTTTGTTTGAAGACATGCTTACTTACCCTTACCAGACGTAACCTAAACTAAGGCTCCACCCCTGAGTATTCTCAAGAGGTGGAGCCTAATCTCTTTTTTATGCGAAACGAGCTACGATATCTTCTTCTAAAACAGAAGCAAGGTTTTGTGCCTCCTCAAATGAAGCACCTACCGTAAAGAAGTACACCTTAATTTTTGGTTCAGTACCTGAAGGACGAACAATAACCTTATTGCCTCCCTCAAGATTAAACTCGATTACATTTGCACTTGGAAGATTACGAACACCCTCTTGATAATCAAGACACTCAGTAACCGCAAGACCACCAATAGAGGTTGGAGCACTCTTCCTAAAGGAAGTCATAATCTCAGCCATCTTCTGACTACCTTCGATTCCTTCGAAACTGCGAGAGATAGTCTTATTAAAGTGGTAACCATACTTCTTGTACAAATCCTGCATTGCCTGGTAAAGGTTTTTACCTAATGCACGATAATAGCGCGCCATCTGAACAATGAGCATTGAAGCTACAATTGCGTCTTTGTCACGCGCATGAGAACCAGCCAAATAGCCATAGCTCTCTTCGAAACCAAAAATAAAGCGCTCAACATGACCCTGCTCTTCAAGATCGGCAATAACACCACCAATATATTTAAAGCCCGTTAAAACACGGCGAACTTCAACACCGTAATCTTGAGCAACGCTCTCAACTAAACTGGTGGAAACAATTGTAGTTACTGCAACAGGGTCAACAGGCATTAAGCCTTTTTCCTGACGCATGCGGCATACGTAATCAAGAAGGAGAACGCCCACTTCGTTACCTGAGAGAAGCTGGTACTCATCTCCATCCTTAACGGCAATACCAACACGGTCAGCATCAGGGTCGGTTGCTAAGAGCAAGTCAGGATGTACCTCTTCGCACAGCTCAATACCCAACTGCAAAGCTTCGCGCTCCTCAGGGTTTGGATAAGGACAGGTTGGGAAATTGCCATCAGGCATTGCCTGCTGTTCAACAATATGAACATCGGCAACGTCAATCTTCTCCAAAATGCGCGTAACGCATTCCAAACCAGTACCGTTGAGTGGAGTGTAAACAAGGCGCAAATCACCCGCACACTCTTTATCAACGTCCTGCTCATAAACGGCATCTAAGAAGGCATCGAGCACTTCTTCGGAAATGTAGGAGATCAAGCCCTGCTCAAGACCTTGTTCGAACTCCATAGTTTTAACGTCGTCAAAAATGTCAACGTTGCCAATTGCTTCAGTAATGCCATCAGCAATAGCATTAGTAATCTGACAACCATCAGGGCCATAAACTTTATAGCCGTTATACTTGCTTGGGTTATGAGAAGCCGTAACGTTAATACCAATTGCACAGCCAAGCTCACGAGTTGCAAAAGAAAGTGCAGGGGTTGGCTGCAAACGAGGGAAAATGTGGCTTTTTATGCCATTTCCCGCCAAGACAGCAGCTGCCGTTTGAGCGAACAAATCCGAATTGATACGAGAGTCATAGCAAATT
>JBJEKV010000098.1:0-3621 GCA_051878815.1 Anaerotardibacter sp.
CTTTTCCGTTATTACGTTTTTTTGTTCCAGTAAACCAGTGGAGTAGATCATGCTTTTCCTATAAGAATCGACAATAAGCAGAGTTAAGTTTACTCTCATTTATGTCGAGTGCTTATTAAAAAAGGGGAATGTTCCTAAAAGGAAGACGAGAAAAGATGGTGGGCCCACCCGGATTCGAACCGAGAACCAAAGGATTATGAGTCCCCTGCTCCACCATTGAGCTATGGGCCCAGCGAATGTTTATTTTATCAAAACCATCTATCCAAGAAAACCTTTCAAAGCTCTAATAAGCCATTTCATTGAAAATACATCCACCTCACGAATGCTCCTGGTTAAAAGCAAGCGTTCTGTATTCACTCAAACAATTGTCGAAAAAATATAAGAAAACCCCTTGCAAATGTTAATAAGGTGCGTATAATATCTACTTGCGTCGAACGACACTGAGATTCCTCGGTAGCTCAATGGCAGAGCATCCGGCTGTTAACCGGAGGGTTGTAGGTTCGAGTCCTACCCGGGGAGCCATGAACTTTCAAGAGACCTTCGGGTCTCTTTTTTTATATCTATTTCAAGTCCCCTTACCCACACGAACCATGCCGCTTCGGGGTTCAAACAATTACCTAAGATCTCTAGAAAACAATTCCCGCTCAGCTGTAGTCAAAGCTGAGTCCTAAACAGCTTTTCTTCTCTTGTTTGTACATTCACAAAACCTCACCCAAACTTTAAGAGGTTCATACGTGCTGCTAGAGAGGCTTAATCTGGACGACAATCTCAAAACCATTACAGATCATCTTGCGAAGATTCTGATCTTCGTTTTTGTTAGAACTCTTATCTTCGCCTTCATTTTCACTTTCGTTATCAGATTGCTTTTCTGTACTAATTTCAGGAAGAGAGTTCTTTACCGGAGAATTCTTTACGGGAGTCGAGTCTTCCAAAGAAGACTTCGCTTTGTTATTTCTTACTTTCTTCTCTTCGCCTTCCCGAAACCTCAAAACCTCCTCATCAGAACTAAATCTATGAAGACATCCAAAACATATCTCCATATCGTCGAAACAGAGCTCGCGGCAAATTGGACACTCCTTCATTACCAACTCTTCACTGATTTCTCTCATTCCTACACCAAAGCTTTTCCTATTCATACCTTCCCCCTTACCTAACAGACAATCCTATATACTGACCTGTTTCAAACCAGCTCTTCTGTATATCTGAGCACCTCTCGAAAACACAAAGCGCTCCTTTTTGCTTGATCAACCTCCCCGGTCTCACATTCCTTTCAGAGAAAAGCACCAACCCTTCTTTAGAGATAAATGCGATATCAAGATTTCGTTTCACAAAAAAGGTGTGGATACTTTTACACGGAATGAGGACAAGGATTGCATCCGAACTGCGCGGAATAAGCATTCCTAAAGCTCTATCGAAAAAACCGCTTGCAACATAAATTGAATCAGACATACAGAAGACCTCCTCTCAATCTATTTCCTATAAGAACCACTCAACTTGAACTACTTGAAAGCTAATAAGAAAGTGTCAATAAACTCCCTTGCTCATAATCGGCCGACTGAACAACAAGCCAATGAAACGATCCTTGATTCTTTACGAAAGAAGCCAGATTATCCCATCCGCTTTCCACTTGAATCCACCCCTTTTCCTCGAGCATTTTCGAGTAGGACAAAAGAGATTGAGAAGCATTTTGAGAAGATACGACCCCTACTAAATTGCCATTCTTGAATCGATACACCTCTTCTGCCGAAGAGATAACCCCCACCTCTTCTTGAAAAGAATCAGGGAGATCGTTGCCAAGAAAAGATTCCTGGTTAAGAAAAGAAACCTCTTCGTCAGAAATGAGATTATTGATTGCCACCTTATTCAGTTTCGTCTCTTCTTCACTTTCAAAAAAGATTTCTTCTCCCGCTTCCTTCAAAAAACTTGATTCAAAAGTTGAAAACGCACTAAAGCATGCCAAACAAACAAAGAAGACAAAGAAAAGGAAAAGCGCATTTCGAGCTGGTTGATACATAATCTCCCCTCTCTTTAGAACAAAATTCCTGGTTTATATACATCTATTGTTATTTGTGACACGTGCTTTATCTTTGGAAAATCAACGCCAAAAACCGAGCTGAGAGGACCCGATCCAAAAAGAGTAGGCGTAAGTTCAATTTGGCCTTCATACGTAGTAAGCCCTCCGCTTGTTGCTTTTGAAGAAACTGAAACGGTTTCAAAATCATGTGAAAAATTCTCTTGAAGCTCATGCGATATCTTTGCAATGGTTTGCGAAGAATCTTGTTCGTAACCTGGCGAGGCACCATAAAGACAAACTGTCTGACGAAAAACCCGATCAAAAGAAGCGCACTCGCTAAGGAAAAGAATCGCATTAGTGCCAATAAGCGCAATTACTATAAGAACAGGAAAGACTACAACAAATTCGATTGTCATCTGGCCCGATGATTTCCTTTTAGTACCCAAATGCTGGCCATTCCTGCCAGCTATTCTTTTCCTGTCTCTCTTAAACCTAGGTGAATTCATTCTTGCCTCCCTATTTAGCAGGCTTGTTCCTGACCCTATTGCAGGCCCGTTCCTGACCAATTTCGGGTTTATTCCAATCCTGTTTAGCGAGCTTTCTATCCTATTAATAAGGCCCGTTCCTAACCTGTTAAGCAGATTTATTCCCATCTTCTATTTCCCTCAAGCGCCCCAAACGAGAAGCCTCTCAAATAGTCAAAGACTCCTGAAACTGCATCTTGAGACGCATTGACTACAAAATCAGGTAAAGCAATCGTGATAGGAATTTCGATAGCTCCCCTAATGAAGGAAATAGTTGCAATTTCGAATTCTTCGCCTAATCCTTCGATCTTTTTTAAGGCGTTTCTTTCAATAGAAGACAGGGCCGAATCGAAAAGATTTGAACCACTATTAAGCTCAGAAGAAGCACTTTTAACCGAAAGAAGTGTTGCTGAAAAATGAGAATCGTCCGCTTGTAATACATGACCCGAATTAACAAGCACTGCTTTTGATGCACGCAATTCAGGAGGCTCAAATCCCAGAGATTCAACCAGAGACTCAAACAATCGAGAAGCCCATTGAGCAAGGCCGCTTTCACTGGCCAAAGGAATTTGAGAGAGGGTTTCCTCAATTCCCTCAACTATAGAATCGTGTCCTTCCGTATAGGCCGTTAGCAGAGATGACCAAAGCGAAGCAACTACCTGAGCAGGACCTATCATTTGGTTTGCTTGATCCGATTCAATACCGTCGAAAAATGAGTTAATTATCGTCTTTCCCTCATCAGAAGACTCCTCAACTAATGTTGCTGAAGAAAGTGCAGCTCTGACACCCACCATGCCTGCATCTTGAACAAACGAGGAAGGAAAATGACCTATTGATGACTGAGAAGCAGTATCAACCACAAGCACCACCGCTCCGTATTTTCCCGGAGGGTCTACTTCAATTCTGTAGCTCAATGCTTCCTCAAAGGCCTCTTTGAGCTCCCCGAAAAGTTCAGAGACATCATCCTTAAGAGCTTTCGACTCCAAATCGAGTTCATTTCTTAAGGGTTGGTATTCACGTGCACATTCGGCAACAATTCGGTAATGGTATTCAAATCCGTTATCAATCAACGAAGAAGCTGCC
>JBJEKV010000099.1:0-16011 GCA_051878815.1 Anaerotardibacter sp.
AAGGGTATTCCAAAGCGTCTTCGTCCTGAATTTATTGAGTTTATCGACGAAATTCCAATGACTGAGTCTGGCAAGATTAAGCGCAATCAGCTCTCTAACGAACTTAAGCGTCGCCTTGCTGAGCGCCAGGCATAACAGTGGCACCTGCGAAGGTTCTGGCAACAGCAACTACAACTGTAAGAGCCAGGGCAATAGCAGCACGTCACACAATTCGCTCTGAATTTCAAATGCTCCCAGCAATGGGAGCATTTTTTTGTGCGCAAGCAAAAAGCACTTCGGAAAACGCTTTTAGAGAAGCGCTGCGTTTCAAAACGAGGCTTAAAGGAGAAAACCAAAGCACGCTTACCAGAGAAAAACTTTTAACGCAAGTGAAATAAGGGGAATGAGCCGTTTTCTACCAGTGAACAGATTCATTAACACAAATTTCATAAAACCCTCAACAAAACTACAACTTTGTACTAAATTAGTACAGCTTGGCTAGGAAAAGCAAAATGAGCAGAATTCGACTTACGAGAGAGGAGCCCGTTATGGATTTACAAAACACCCTTGTACATCAATTACTGGCTGCTCACAAATCCCTTTTCGACATCCGTGAAAACTACCAGTTCAAAGGCCATGTTTTCCCTGGATTCGCTGAATTCCATTCAAACGGCCAGCAGTATGTTTTGGTCAAAAGAGCAAAACTGTGGGAAGTTAACAGCCACGAATTCATCTTTATTGACACTTATGATCATCTTGATGAAGCGTCACTTGTAAGCGCTGTTGAATTCATGAAAGAAGAAGCCTTTCAAAAAGTTCCTCATGGTCCAAACCATATGGCTACTGCTATTTCCTTGATCATCGTTGCTAATTCCGTTAGCGATGATGCGGTCAAGCTTGTTGGTAAAACTCGCTATCGCAAGTCATACTTATTCAGCATTCATGGCTGGGCAGACCTACGTCTGGCTGTTGTTGATTTGTCTCGCGAATCAGGAAAGCAAGTTTTTACCAATCCAGCAGGTAAGAGAACGAAAGAATTGCTCGAACGTAATTTGGAATTCTCTCAGAAAGATTAGAAAGGTTTTTTGACTAATGAACGCAATGGTTGTTCTGGTCATCGCTGCCATCTGTCTTATCTGCGGCTATGTATTCTATGGTCGTTGGTTGGCAAAACAGTGGGGCGTTGATCCTTCCAAAACAACTCCTGCACATGAAATGCAGGACGGCATTGACTATGTTCCAGCAAAGCCATACGTGCTTTTGGGACATCACTTCTCCTCCATTGCTGGTGCTGGTCCTATCAACGGACCAATTCAGGCAGCAGTATTTGGTTGGGTTCCAGTACTTCTCTGGGTAGTTATTGGTGGCATCTTCTTCGGCGCTGTTCATGACTTTGGTGCTCTCTTCGCTTCCATCCGTCATAAGGGCCAGACTATTGCTTCCGTAATTGCAAAGAATATTGACGACACCGCTAAGCGTCTCTTCTGCGTTTTCGCATACTTGACCTTGGTTTTGGTTGTTGCTGCATTTGCTTCTATCGTTGCTAATACTTTTGCAGTAGGTCTTGCAAATCAGTCTGACGCTGCAGCTCTTGCAAATCAGCGTACTGCAATGATTTCTGTTCTCTTTATTGTTGTTGCAGTTATCTATGGTTTGGCTACCCGCGGTCGTGAGATTCCTGCTGCTGCAAACATCATTACTGCAATCTTGATCATTGTTGCTTTGGTAGCAATTGGCTATAACTTCCCAGTAATCTCTCTTGATTACACCACTTGGATGGTTATCATCGGCCTCTACATTTTGGTTGCTGCTGTTGCTCCAGTATGGATTCTTCTTCAGCCTCGCGACTACTTGAGCTCTTACTTGCTCTACGGCATGATTGCTCTTTCCGTTATCGGCGTTGTTGGCGCTTCCATTGTTGGCGCTGCTTCCGACTTGAGCATTCCTGCTTTCACTGGCTTCACCGCTTCTAACGCTGCAGTTGATGCTGCTGGTAACGCAATCATCGACCCAGCAACTGGCAAGGCAGTAGTTAACAAGGCAGCTGCTTCTGGCTTCTTGTTCCCTGCTTTGTTCATCACCATTGCTTGTGGTGCTGTTTCTGGTTTCCACTCTTTGGTTTCTTCTGGTACCACTTCTAAGATGCTTGACAACGAAAAGCACGCTTTACCAATTGGCTTCGGTGGTATGTTGCTCGAGTCTTTCGTAGCAATCATTTCCCTCTGCGCAGTAGCATTCGTATGGACCCAGTACTCCTCTGGTGCTTACGCTTCTCCTACCGCAGTATTCGCAGGCGGTCTTTCTCAGATGCTCGCTTGCATTCCTGGTCTTGAGAACGTTGAAGGCATTGCTTATGCATTGCTCATCCTTGCAGTTTCTGCATTCTGCTTGACCTCTTTGGACACCGCAACTCGTCTTGGTCGTTACATGTTCCAGGAGCTCTTCACTCCTGCAGGCAAGACTCCTGATCAGAACACTGGTGCTGCTAAAGTAATCACCAACCCATTCGTTGCTACCATCATCACCGTAGTACTTGGTGTTGGTCTTGGTATGACTGGCTATACCATCATCTGGCCTTTGTTCGGTGCTGCTAACCAGCTCCTTGCTGCATTGGCTCTCTTGGCTGTTTGCTCTTGGCTCGGCAATGCTGGCAAGAACAACAAGATGTTCTACATCCCAATGGCATTCATGCTCATTGTTACCTTGACCTCTTTGGCTCAGACCGCAATGGCTAAATTCACCCTTCTTGCTGGCCCTTCTGCTGTACTTGCAGCACAGGCTGGTGGCGCATTCGCAGTAGGTCTTCAGTTGGTTTTGGCTATCGTATTGTTCATTCTTGCAATCATTCTTGCAATTAAGGGCGTAAAGGTTATTTTCGGCAAGAAGAAGTCTGCTGAATAAGTAACCTAAAAGGTAAGCGATAAACGTCTTACTCTTTTACTCACACCTTCCTACAAGAAAAGGATCGTTGTTCATTCGACGATCCTTTTTTATTGCGGGTTATTTTCCTTTTTATCTTGTTTTCAACTTCCCTGTCTTGGCGAAGCTATTAGTGAAGTTCCAAGCAAGTGAAATCAGGGCTATGACGCATTAGTGAACACCTAGTGGTTTTACGAACCGAATCAGAGTAAAACTCACAAACGAACTTTTAGCGAATCGAATCAGGGCCATAGCTCAAAGCGAATACGCTCTCGGGAAGTTCTGGGCCGTCATAGCAAAGCACGGCTCCCTTTTCGCTTAAAGCCTGAATCTCTTCAGGGCTATAGCCATACTCAGCCATTACCTTGCCAGTCTCGTAGCCTACCGGCCTTGAGCGCTTGAGGATAGGATCTCCTACTGAGCTCATGCGCACCGGTGAAGTTACTAACGCCTGTTCGCCAAAGGTGTCATAAGGGATTTTTCTCAAGATGTCGTTTGCGTATGCCTCTTCGTCAACAAGCACATCATCAAGCGTGTTGAGCTTCTGATAAGGAACTTCATTTTCGGCAAAAATCTTTGCCCAGTATGCGAAGTCTTCCTCTTCGAAACGACGGGCCAAAATGGAGCACACTTCCTTGTTTAAACCTTCTTCAGTAACCTTTGCCAAGTTGTTGTACTTAGGATTTCCTACCATATCGTCAAGACTCATGCATTTCATGACGTGGTCGTAATACAAATCGTAGGAGCCAAAGCAGATAAGGAACCAAACGCCATCTTTTGAACGATACGAATTGTTGGTAGGACATGATGCTGCTTCTCGCGAACGAGGAAAAGTTGAGCCCTGCTGCGTTGATGCAATACCAATTTGCATTGCCCAACAAGCAACGTGATAGAGGTTTACGGTAACCTTGTCACCGATGCCTGTTCTATCGGCGCGAACGAGCGCACCTAAAACGCCTGATACGAGACACATAGAAGCATTCCAGTCTCCAAATGCTGCAGGAATATTTGCGGGTTGGAAGTGTTCACCTGCCTGAGGGAAGCTCATAAACAAGCCACCACGTGCCGAATAGGCCGTTGCATCGAATCCACGTGAGTCTTTCTCTGGTCCTCGTTCCCCATATCCGCGCATTTGTCCATAAACGAGCTTTGGATACTTCTCGTGGAGAGTCTCCCAATCAAGACCAAGCTTTTTTAGGGCCTTATCCCTAAAGCTGGTAATAACGATGTCGGCATCGGCAAGGAGTTTATGCACAAATTCCATTCCTTCAGAACTTTTCAGGTTTACCGAAAGCCAATTCTTATTCATAGAGGCAAGCTCAAATGCAGGATCATCAATATCGTTGCGTTCCATACCAAAGCCTGGCGCGTTAGTGCGATATTCGTCACCCGCAAATGGCTCAATCTTGTAAATAGTTGCGCCCATTTCGCCAAGGACGCGCAATGCTGCAGGCGCCGCTACGTATCCGGTGAGTTCAACTACTTTTACTCCCTCTAGACCTCTCATGAATACTTCCTCCCCATAAAGTCTGCTCAGTGATTGTTTTCGTTATTTTTTGAGCAATTTGCCCGTATTTATTCAGGCATTTTTCACCAATCTGCCAGCGATTATCTTAGTGTTATCACAGTGATTGTTGCGTGATAACTTCACTGATTCTCTCAATGATTTATTCCGCTTTTGTCTGCAAATACAAGAGTTGCGCCTGAACACTGCGAAGTGCTGCCGGCCTCAAGCGAGAATCAATGTCAACATAGACGACATCAACAAGCGCCTCATCAACTGCTTCTACCCCTTGACTAAGCGCATGAATAATCTGATCGAGACGTTCTTGTCTGTGCTTTCTTGTTGCCTCCACGCATTCTTTTGGATTATCAATCAAAGTACCATGACCCGACGCAAACACTATGCCTGAATGCTCTTCGGCAAAGGCATCCAGAAGATCGAGCGAGGCCATGTAATCAGCCAGTACCCCATCAGGGTGATAGACCACCGTTGGTCCGTGTCTGAAGGCAATGTCACCAATGAAGAGCACGTTATCTTCGGCAAAATAAAACGCTACCGAGTCATCGCTGTGCCCCGGAATGCAGAGTACTTTCAGCAGCAGTTTGTCACCAAACTCAATCAAACCACCCTCATCAAGCGTGATAAACGAAATACGCTCTGTTGCCTGAGGCAAAACGGTTTTAGTTTGAGCTGCTATTTCTTGGGCACTTTCAAGCGAAAACGACTTTGCGTAAAGAGGAATATCCTCCACGCCAACATGACGTTTTTGAGCAAGCTTTTCAATAAGCTCACAGGCACCTTCGCTATGATCATGATGATTGTGAGTGAGCGCAACTCCAACTATTTCAACGCCCAGTTGGTCTACAAGAGCAATAATCTCATCAACCGTCCGCCCACTAGGTGCTGGGTCAATCACGAGTGCTTCAGGTTTTTCTTCAGGCTGTCCTTCTTCCAACCCTGGGAACCCTGCTGAACTTACCACGTAGACATTTGTTCCCACATAGCTCATAGGGGAAGGATTGTTTGCCTTATAGCAATACACGCTCTCGGAAATTCTGCCACCCGTCCAAGGGGTTTCATCAGGCAAAAATGCCATATCGCGCTCCTCTCTCACAACAAACGCGAGCCACTATAAGGCAACTCGCGCTTTTCTTAAAAGGTTTTATGCTTCAGTACGAAGAACTATTTCGCCTGTTTCTTTAATAGTAGGTTCGAAGATATATTTCTTGACTTTTTCCCTGTTTTTAACGAAGGACTCCGCGTCGGTTGCTTGAGCGATGCGCGTCAGGTTGTAAATCGTAGGAGGAACAACCAGCCAATTACCGCGGTCGGATTCCCTCATAGCGTAACTTGGCGTTACCCAATCAGCAATTTGTGCCTCGGAAGTATTACCATCAGCCTTCTGACCTTCAGGCATCAATGCACTAAAGAAGAAGGTGTCGTATCTGCGAGGCTCAAAAGTTGGCGTGCACCAATTGCATACCAATCCAAGCAAGTCCGTACGCAAAACCAAATTTCTCGCAATAAGCATGTCTGCGAAAGAAAGCTTGTGCTCCTCAAGGGCTTTTCGATCTTCTGCCCAGCTTGGGTCAGAAAGATCATCAACCAACTCTTCGCCACTTGGGCCTGCAAGCAATACGCCACATTCTTCGAACACTTCGCGCGCTGCCGCAACTACAACACGACGAGCATTGTCTTCTGAAATATTCATGTATTCAGCCCATTCGGCAGGCGTTGGACCAAACCAAGGAAGTTCATGATTTGCGTCACGCTCATCAACGCGACCACCGGGATAAACCACTGCATCAGGAACAAATGCCATGGACTTCACTCTGCGCAACATGAATACTTCGAGGTTTTGGTTGTTAGGGAAATCCTCTGGGAATTCGTCATCTTCAATTCGGTAAGGAGTTTGTCCTGGGAAAGAATTGCGAACAAGCATGACCGTGGAAGCGAACTTTGCCTCAGGAGGATTTGGGTCAGGATTCTTTATATGCTCCCCGAGCAAGCCAAGAAGTTTTTCGTTAGGAACGGTTTCAATATAGCCATCTTTTGGTGCAACGCGCATAGTTAACTCCTTATCGCTTTATTGCATATCTCTCTCTTTTTTACCCCGTTTGAGGCTTCTTTTTCAATGCAGAGAGGGATTTTTCTTTTATTCTTCGCTTTTCTCCTTATCGCAGCAATCCGCACTGCTTTCAATAAGAATCTCAGCAATGTCCTTTACCACAACCGAGCTCTCTTGTGCCGCAACGCCATCGGTAAGCATACGCAAGCAGAATGGACACGCGGTGCATACTGCCTCAGCGCCCGTTTCGAGTGCTTGCTGAGCACGCATGTTATTGATGCGCTCACCCTCAGGTTCTTCAAGCCACATGTGGCCACCACCCGCGCCACAGCAGAAACTCTTTTCCTTGTTGCGCTTCATTTCTTTAAGCTCGGCACCGGTTGAAGCCAAGAGCGTGCGAGGCTCCTCATAAATGCCGTTGTATCGTCCCAAATAACACGAGTCGTGATAGGTAAGCGTGCTATACGCCGCATTTGGCGCCGTGAGTTTTTTGGCTGCCACTAATTCGTTAAGAAGTTGCGAATGATGGATAACCTGATAGTTGCCTCCCATTTGAGGATAGTCCACCGACAAAGCCTGCATGCAGTGAGGACACTGGACAATGATTTTCTTAACCCCATATGCGTTTAAGGTAGCAATGTTTTCAGCGGCAAGTAGATAGTACAGGTACTCGTTTCCTAACCTACGAGCCGAATCACCACAGCACTTCTCTTCGTTACCTAAAATAGCGAAGTCAACGCCGGCCTGCTTTAGAAGCGTTACCACCGCAAGAGTTACCTTTTTGCTTCTTGCATCGAACGCGCCCGAACAGCCCGGCCAGTAGAGATACTCAGCCGTTGGATTATCTGCCAACGTTGGGATATCTAAATCTTTCGCCCAGTCAGCACGTTTTTGCCAGCCAAGACCCCACGGATTGCCATTTACTTCCATGTTACGGAACGTAGTCTGGGCTTCCTGAGGGAACGCGCTTTCCATGTTTACCTGATACGTTCTCAAGTTAATGATCTTTTCAGGATGGCTAACGCGCGCAGGACATTGCTCGGAGCAAATTCGACACGTCGTGCACTGCCAAAGAGCCTCTTCGGCAAGTACTGAACCTACAACGGTCTGCTCAAGGAATGCTTCCTGCTCTTCTGTTCGAAGAGGTTTTGTGAGAGCTTTTTCTTCTTCTTTCGAAAGAGTCTCACCTGCCTCTTTTTTGGCGAGGAGTTCATCCTTCTGCTCTTGAGAAATAGTCTCAAGAAGAATTTTTCCGCGCTCTTCGAGCGAAGCACCCAAACCAACAATAAGCTGCCTTGGCGAAAGTTGCTTGCCGCTTTGATTTGCTGGGCAGTTCTTTTCGCAACGGCCGCACTTAACGCATGCTTGCGTGTCGTATAAATCTTTCCACGTGAATTCTTCAAGAAGGCGAACACCCATGGTTTCGAGCTCTTCGTCTTCGAAATCAACCGGCTTTAGGGTGCCCGTTGGCTCGTCAGATGCAAAGAGCGCATTTCCCGGAATGAACAAAACATGGGAAAGCTTGCTGTAGGTGAAGGTTCCGATAAAGATGAAGGCAAGAGCCATGTGGCTCCACCATAAAATTGCGTGAATTGTAGAGATTTGTTCAGGAGTACATCCCGCAAACATGAACGAGAACGCATAGCCAATTGGAGACCAGATTGCCCATGGATCCTGTGTTCCCACAATACGAAGACCCTCGGTCATGAAGCCAGAGATAAGGATAATCAGAAGAACAACGAGCACCGCGTAGTCAGATGCCTTAGAAATCAGATGCTTGTTCACGTGAGAAGCGCGTCTGATCAATGCCGCAATTACGCCAATAATGGCAACAAAACCAGCCAAATCAACAGCGAGAGACATAAAGTACAGATAGAAATCTCCGTACATGATTGGAATTCCGAAGTCTGCCTGAAGCGCTACAAGCGTAGTTGCTACCAAACAAAACAGCATGCCCCAGAAAATGCAGAGATGCATGAGACCCGGGCCTTTTTCTTTGAGTACTCTTCGCTGAGTAAACACGTCAAGAATAGCGTTGATAACGTTTTGTGCCGAAATGCTGTTTTCCTTAGATTTCTTTGAGCCATCCTGAGCCGCACCGGCTTGCTCTTCGCCTGCCTGGCTTGTTTGCGCCTGGCCGTTCTGCCCAGCTTGTGCTTGACCAGCTTGGCCAGCCTGAGCAACGTGGCCTGCTTCTGTTTGGTCCGCCGAGGTTTCGTTTTTTTCGGCTTCGATCTTCTTACCCAAGCGCCACAAGCGCATCTTTTTCACGAAAAAGAACGCGAATACTGCCACCACTAAAAGAAACAGCACGTAGATAAGTTCATATCCTTGAATGTTCCAATATATTTCGCGGGTTGCTTGTCCCATTACTAAATATCTATCCTCTTCTTACCCTAACGGTTGTATCAGTTTTGTCTGGAGTTGCCAGGCGAAAGCAGGTACTCAATACGACTGCCTTAAAGCGGTTACCCCCCTGGGTAGCCGGCCAAAAGAACCTGCACGAAAGCACCTACACGAAATCACCTGCGTGTAAACGGCTACTTACTGTTCGCTATACTTGCGAATCTCTGCTGCCATCAAAGGCACTGCCTCAAATAAGTCAGCCACGATACCATAATCGGCAATACGGAAGATATCCGCTTCTGGATCGTTATTAATAGCAACGATGCACTTCGACTGACCCATGCCAGCCTGATGCTGAATAGAACCAGAAATGCCACATGCGATATACAATTCAGGTGCAACAATCTTGCCGGTCTGACCAACCTGATACTGTTTTTCAATCCAGCCTTCATCAACAGCAACGCGTGATGCACCAACGGCAGCGCCCATTGCGTCAGCTAACTGCTCGATAACGCCAAAACCCTCAGGGCCCTTCACGCCGCGGCCACCAGAAACAATGCGCGCAGCTTCGGTAAGCTCAACACGGGTTGAAACATTTTTGATTACTTCTTTAATTACCTGGCGAATATCACCAAATTCGCCGGCACCCTGGAAGGTAATTGGTGCTTCTTTTGTCTCGTCAGGAGTTGCCACATCCATAGCCTTGAGGCGAACCGTGATAAGAGCAGTCTCTTGACCAGGAGCAAAGACGCACTTTTCAAGCACTTTGCCTGAATAAGGCTGGCGAACATACACGAGATCCTCAATTGAAGTGATTCCCTCATATTCCAATGCGGAAACCTCAGTAATGAGACCGCATCCAAGCTTCTGTGCCAAAACTGCCGCAAAATCAACGCCTGTTGAAGAGTTCATAATCATCACAAGCTCTGGCTTCATGGAAGAAATCACGTTACTCAATGCACTTACGTAGCCATCAGCCGTATACGTTGCTAACTTTTCGTCATCAATTACAAAAATTGCGTCGGCACCATAGTGAGCAAGAGGCTTTATTGAATCTTCGGAAACGCCACTTCCGAGCACTACCGCCGTTACTTCTTTTCCTAAAACATCCGCAACACGCCTTGCTTCGCTTAATGCTTCAAAGGTTGTTTTAGAAAGAGCACCATCTTTATATTCAGCAAAAACCCAAATGCCTGCCATCATTATTCCTATCTCTTACAAAACCTTTGCTTCATTAACCAACAGAGAAGTGGTCTCAGCTACTGCTTCAGGAGCTTCTCCTTCAACAATGCGACCACCCGTGCGCTCTGGTTTAAGCGCATATGATTTTACGAGCACTTGAGCTGCTGAACTATCTACCGAACTTACCTCAATACCCAAGTCAGCCAAGGTTTTCGTATCCAATGGCTTCTTTTTTGACTTCATGATATTCATAACGCTTGGATACCTTGGAAGCGCCAATCCTTGCTGAGCAGAAATTACCGCAGGAATTGGCATGCTAATTTTCTCAATACCGTTTTCGCACTCATGAGAAGCAATGACCTCGTTGCCTTCAAACTCCAAGTCAACTACCAAGTTTGCCTGAGGCATATCAAGGATTGCTGCCAAACGAGGCATTGTCTGACCATGGGACGTGTCACCCGACTTGCAACCACCCATAATCAAGTCAGGGTTAAGCTCCTGCATTACCTTCGCAAGAATCTCTGCTTTTGCCGCAGGGTTCGTGTCATCAATTTCCTGATCATCAATGAGAATTGCACGGTCAGCACCCATAGAAAGACCATGGCGAATAGCGGGAGTGCAATCCTGAGAACCAATGGTTACCAAAACCACTTCGCCACCAAGGCTTTCTTTGATTTGAACCGCTTTCTCAACCGCAAATTCTGCATAAGGATCAATGATGAGTGCAGCACCTTCGGTAACTACTTGAGAATTTTCATCAAGCGTAATTACCGCTTCAGTATCGACTGACTGCTTTACGCAAACAGCAATATTCAAACCGTCCTCCTTTAGGACTCGCAACAGATAAAGGCCAAATTTTTTAGGCCAACGTTAAAGACAAACTTAAAGGGCATATTCTTTCTTGATATCAGCAGCAATGAGCTTCTTCTGAATCTGATTAGTTCCCGTGATGATGGTGAACGCTTTGGAATCGCGATAGTAGCGCTCAACAGGATATTCTTTGCAGAAGCCATAGCCACCATGAATTTGAACTGCATCGTTAGCGGCACGGTTTGCAACTTCGGTGCAGTATACCTTCGCCATGGAAACCTTATTCTTCACGTCCTTATCATCATTAACGAAGGCCTCAATTGCCTGGTCAATGAAGAGTTCGGAGGCAGTAATGCCAATTTTCATGTTTGCCAACATAGAATTGATTGCCTGGAAATCAGCAATTGGCTGACCGAATTGCTTTCTATCAAGCGAATAGGTTGCCGATGCCTTAAGGCATGCTTTAGTGATACCCAAAGCAGAAGCAGCAATAGCAATACGGCCGCGATTCAAGGCGTGGTACGCAATTTCTGCACCCTGGCCAATTTTGCCAATAATAGCGGACTCAGGGACAAACATCTTTTCGAAGAAAATTGGGCAGGTAGGTGAACCATGGAGGCCCAACTTTTTCTCTTTTGCACTTACCGAAAGGCCTGGGGTGTCCGCCTCAACCAAAAATGCAGTTGGCTTGCGGCTTTCTCCATCATCAACCATGGCGAAGAGGCAGAAATAGTCTGCAACTTCTGCATTGGAGATGAAGAGCTTGTTACCGGAAATGATATAGCCACCCTCGGTTGGACGGGCAGTAGTGCCCATATTCCAAACATCAGAGCCTGCATTTGGCTCGGTGAGTGCAAAACTAATTTTCTTTTCTCCGGTAATCAACTCAGGGAGATACTTTGCTTTTTGCTCTTCGCTACCATGAGTAATTAAGGCGTCAGATCCAACAGCGGTCACGAAAAGAAGAAGTGCTACTGCAGGAGATTCCTGAGCAAGACGTGATACACACTGAGCCCAACAGTTAATGCTGACCGGAAATCCACCATACTCTTCTGGCATTGCTAAACCGAATAATCCCTGTTCAACAATGAGTTGATACATATCTTCTGGAAATTCGTCTTCTTCATCAATTTGAGCAGCGCGTTCTGAAAGGATGTCTTCACTAATGCTGTCTACCATAGCAATAATCATGCGCTCTTCTTCTTCTAACTGATACATGGATTTCCTTTCTTACCGTACTCCTGTGTACGTGATTCTATTTAAGAGGGTTAGCTTTGAAATATTCAATCAATGCAGGCACAACTTCGTAGAGGTCTGCTTTGCTTCCATAGTCTGCTTGTTCGAAAATCATGGCGTAAGGGTCGTTGTTTACGCACATAATAGTTGTCGAACCGCTGCACGCAACCATATGCTGAGCCTGGCCTGAAATGCCTAACATAAGGTAGAGATTTGGCGTAACCGTAGTTCCCGAAATACCCACCAAGGCTTCTTTTGGAAGCCATCCCTCGGTCTCATAAATGGAGCGCGAGCATGACATTTCAGCGCCAATCAAATCGCAGAATTCGCGAATCATTTCAAGGTCAGATTCTTTCTTGACGCCTCGTCCAATACCTACAATACGTTTTGCAGCGGTGAGGTCTACGCTTCCTTTGACGCGTGGAGCAACCTCTTCGAGGGTAATTTGATACTCTGGCTCAATAAAAGGAACCTCAATTACGGTGTTTTCGCCCTTATTCTCAACGTCCTGTCCAAAGGTTGCCGCGCGAATGTAATAGAGTGCCAGAGTATCCATTGCTCTGAGGGTTCGGTCTGCAAGGCCACCGTAATACATTTTGGTAACCTCTTCTAAGCTTTCTACCTTCATAACGTTTGAGACAATGCTGGTTTGAAGGCGTGCCGCTACGCGACCCATTAAAAGCTGGATTCGTCTGTTTGAATCTAGGAAGATTGCATCTGGCTTTTCTTCAGCAATCAAGTTTGCTAACGCGGGTGCCGCATCTTCAAACATGCGACCCTCAGGAACCTGAAGCTTAAAGATTTTGTCAGCAACATTCTCAGGAATATCGGAATCAGGCGTTGCAATTAAATCTACTTCGTCAGCAAACCTGCGAGCACCGCCGCATAATTCAACAATAGGAGCTTGGCGTTCAGCAAAAACAAGGATCTTCATGCTATGCTCCTTCCGTCATGAGGTAGGTGTGCAATTTTTCAACGAATTGGTCAATTCCCTCTGGCGTGTTCTCATAGAACTCTAACTTTCGAGGGCTTGGAGCAGGAAGAACTGTTGTTCCCAGTTCGTATCGTTTGCCCGGATCTTCGATTCCTAAATCAGCTAACGACCATTCATGTACGGGCTTTTTGCCAGCCGTCATAATCTGCATAACATTGCAAACGCGAGGTTGCGCCATGTCTGACAAGCATGACAAAACGCAAGGGGTTGGCATAGATAAGGACTCGACAATTTCATCAAGTTCTCGCTTAACCTTGATAGTGTTTCCCTCAGCACTAAATTCGCATACGCCATTAACATTTGGAATGCCCAGTATTTCGCCGAGCTGAATTCCTACTTGGTGAGCATAGACGTCAGCCGAACCGTCACCGCAGATGATTAAGTCAACATCGCCAATCTTTTTGATAGCTGCAGCCAATGCGGTTGCGGTTTGATAGGTTTCTGCTTCATAGAGAGCATCGTCCATAACAAGGAACACTTCGCTTGCACCACGAGCAGCAACGTCTTTGCGCATTGTGGTGTCATGGATTTTAGTGTCACCTGCAGTAAGGGCAACTAAGGTGTGTTCTTTGGAAGATTCTGCAAACTGAGCTGCAACTTCGATAGCGTTAAGATCATACAGACTTACTACATGAGGTACCGCAGTATAATCTAGGGTTTTGTCGGCCGAATTGACACGGATTGAAGCGTCGTCATAAACCGACTTAAAGCAAACAACTACTTTCATAGAGCTTCCTGTGTTTCTCTTTCTCTTAATAATCCTCTCCAAAAATCCTTTAAGTACGCTAGTAGCTCCCACTGCTCAGCTGATAGCAAAAGGTACATTCAGCTCAACAGTTCGCCAATCAGCACTTCATTACTGGTCAAGTGCCCGCTGAGTGCACCGTTGTCCGAACCGGACCCACAGCTTCAGCCAAACCTACATGCTGCTTCATCCGGTGCTATACGCAACTTTAGCCGTGGCTCCATGCAGCTTCAGCCGAGCCTAACTCAAGAGCATGAAGCATGCCTGCACGCCTAAAAATGACGCGTCAAACACAACAAGGGTTTTTCGAGAGAGTTATTTGCACGATTTGCCTATAAGCAAAGCGCATTGCAAAGACAAATAAAAAAGAGGAGGCGGATTAACCGCCCCCTCCAATTTCCGAAACGCGAATTGATAAATGATTTCTAGCGAAAATTCATTTATGCAAATCAAAGAATAGTAAGGTTTTAACTTACTTGGTAGCAGCTGCACCGAGTTCGTCAGCGTTACCCTTTGCGTACTCCTTAAGAATACCACGGCCAGCAATGTGAACCATGATCTCAACAGTACCGCCACCAATCTGGAAGCCACGGCAGTCAAGCATGAGGCGAGATACGCGAGTCTGGTCGGTGTAACCGAGACCACCCATGAGCTGGAGTGCACGAGAGCAAACGTCGGTCAATGCAGGAGCACCATAGCGCTTCAACATAGCAGCGTCGTTGTTTACAGGAATACCATTGTCGAGCTTCCAGCAAGTACGATAGAGGAAGTTACGGGTGTTGGTAAGAGCGATCTGCATCTCTACGATGTGCTCCTGAACGAGCTGGAAGGTCTTGATGCCAACGCCGAACTGCTGACGCTCGTTGGTCCATGCGCAAGCGTCGTCCATAGCTGCCTGAGCCTCACCAAGGAGCTCTGCCAAGAGAACGCAACGCTCCCACTCGAAGTTCTTCATGAGCTGGAGGAAGCCCTGACCCTCAATACCGAGGAGGTCAGATTCCTTAACAACAACGTTGTTGAAGTGAACCATAGCGAATGGGTTGATCTGCATACCAATCTTGTTGAGTGGCTCGAGAACAACACCTGGGGTTGCTTTGTCAACGAGGTACATGGACATCTTCTTGTTCTCAGGAGATGGATCCTCGTCCTTGCAAACTACGATGAAGCCGTTTGCATGCTCAGCGAAGGTAACCCAAGTCTTGGTACCGTTGATGGTTACGGTGCCGTCACCATTCTTGGTTGCAGTAGTGGTCATGTAGATGTTTGCAGAACCTGCTTCTGGCTCGGAGATAGCGAGGCAGTATGGAGGGTAACCATTCTCATAGTAGAAGTCTACAGCATACTTGATCTGCTCTTCAGTACCGAACTCGCAAACGTCAAACATGATGAGTGCGTTAGGAGCCATAGGAATGTTACCACCGATGTGGCAAAGCTCTTCAATAGCGATAGCCATGGTGAGGTGATCACATGGAGTTCCGCCTACTTCCTCAGGAAGACCGAGCTTACCAAAGCCAGCCTCTACCCAAGACTTAGCAACTGCGCTGTCGATGCCACGGTTGATGTAAGCTTCAGCGATTTTCTCCTCAGGGAGATTTTCTTTACCCCAAGCGCGAATGTTGTTAATGAGAAGCTTCTGCTCGTCAGTGTAGCTAAAATCGTACATTATTCCTCCTAATAGAATACTCTTTCTTTTTAGCTTTTTATTTATCTACTAGGGTAGAGCGCGGTGGCCCTACCCTTGTTAGACCATATTTCTCTGCGGATTTACCTCTCCGCAATAAGGTAAGTTTGATTCTGCTTTAAAAGTTATTGACTAGAGAGTCATACCGGTGATGAAGCCGTCGCGGATTGCCTCGAGCAAACGCTTGTACTCTTCAGTCTTGTAAGGGTCGTTCTCGTTGATGCCTTCCCAACCAACGTGTGGAGAAGCATTACCGATGAGGCGGAGATGACCTTCTGGAACAATGCCCTTTACTTCGTCATAAAGTGCAGTGTTGTCGATCATCTGAGTACCAGTGATAACGGTGTCTGCAGGGATGGTGGACTGCTTGCCCTCTGCGTCCTCTACAACAACGCCTTCCTTGGTGATTGCCTTAACCTTAGTAGAAGTAAGAACCTTAACGCCTTCCTTCTTAAGCTTGCGAAGCTCTGGGTTCTTGTCGATGATACCGATCTGAGCGCCAGCCTTCTTGGACTCTTCAATAACGGTAAGCTCGCGGCCTTCGTTC
>JBJEKV010000100.1:0-3599 GCA_051878815.1 Anaerotardibacter sp.
CACCTGAAACATTAAGGGCGGGACGGTCCCACCCAACCTGAAAAAGGAGGAAAAAAATGGATTTCAAATTAACTGACGACCAGCAACTCTTCGTTGAGACTTTCCGCGATTACATGACAAGCGAGCCATGGGATCAGTACTTCCTCGAGTGCGACGAAGCTCACGAATACCCTCTTCGCTGGGTAAAGGGCCTCTGCGATCTTGGTTTTGACCAGATTATGCTTCCTGAGGAATATGGCGGACTTGGCCTCGAGCAGCCACTCGTTACCCTTATGGCAGTTTATGAAGTACTTGGTCAGTATGGCGGCCCAACTTACTTGCTCTATCAGCTTCCGGGCTTCGAAACCATTATCCGCGAAGGTACACCTGAGCAGATCGAAAAGGTTATGGCTTACCTTGGCACTGGTGAGCAGATTTGGAATTCCGCATGCACCGAACCAGGCGCTGGCTCTGACGTTTCCTCTTTGGCAACTACCTACAAACGTCGTGACGGCAAAATCTACCTTAACGGCACCAAGACCTTCATTACCTCCTCAAAGGGTGTTAAGTGGCTCGTCATCATGGCAAAGAACGCTGATGATCCAAGCATCTTCACCGAGTTCATGGTTGATATGACAAAACCAGGAATCGAACTTGGCCCATTAAACAAGCTTGGTTTGCGAATGGATAGCTGCTGCGAGGTATACCTCAACGATGTAGAGCTCGACGAATCCGACATCTTCGGTAAGGAAGGCAACGGCTTCAATCGCGGTGTTGGCGACTTCAACTTCGAACGCTGGTTGGTAGGTGCTTGCGACTACGGTAACGCAATCTGCGCTTATGAAGATGCGCTTCGCCATGCAAATCAGCGCGAGGCTTTCGGCAAGACTATTGGTCGCTTCCAGCTTAACCAGATCAAGATCACCGAGATGACCATTCGTTTGAACGCTATGAAGAACATGCTCTACGAAGCAGCATGGAACGCTGATAACAATAATGGCCAATTTGATGCTGGCGAAGCTGCAATGTGCAAGTACTACTGCGCAAACGCTGCCTTCAAGGTTGTTGATGACGGCATGCAGATTATGGGCGGCATCTCAGTAGCAAGCGAACACCGCATCAATCGTTTCTGGCGTGACCTTCGTGTTGATCGTATTTCTGGCGGCACCGACGAGATGATGATTCTCACCACCGCAAAGAATGCACTTAAAAAGTACCGCTAAGAATTCGACAAAACTAAGAGATTGAACGACTACCGCGAGTGGTCTACCACAAAGATCACTCGCTCCTAACTACAAGGTAGGACCAAAAGTGGGACAAGAAAGTTAGTCCACAAGTATGACAACAAAGTTAGTCCACGAAGTAGGTCCACAACAGCGAGTGATTAACTACAAAGGCCACTCGAACCGATAAGGAGGAAGTAACCATGACAATTCCAACTGAAAAACCAAGCTTTGGTGTTTTGGATGATGTAAAAGTTGTTTTTGCTGCCATGGAAGAAGCAGTACCTCGTGCTTGCAACATCATGGCTGACTGGGGAGCTGACGTAACCTGGCTCGAAAACACCGGCTATGGCGACACCGTACGTGACGCAAAGAACGCTGCTCAGGCTGAACGCCGCAACTGTCGATCAGTTGCACTCAACCAGTTCACTCCTGAAGGAAAAGAAGTTCTCTTGAAGATGCTTGCAGACACCGACATCTTCTTCGAATCTTCCAAGGGTGGCACCTGGGCACGCAAGGGCATCACTGACGAAGATCTTTGGGCAGCAAACCCTAAGCTTGTCATTGTTCACTGCTCCGGTTTCGGCACCTATGGTGATCCAGACCGCGTAAAGCGCGCTGCTTACGACGGCACCGTAGGTCCTTATGCGGGCTTCACCTGCCAGAACGGCACACCTGAACAGCCTATGATTACCATGCCTTATTCGGGCGACTACATTAACAGCTATCTCTTGATTGCGGCAACCTTGGCAGCACTTCATAAGGTTCAGCGTACTGGACAAGGCGAAAGCATCGACTGGGCAATGTACGAAGGCATCATGTACATGAGCCAGTACTATCTGGTTGACTTCCTCAATGATGGCATTAAGTGGCCTCGCGCAGGTGCACGCAACCAGAACCTCTGCGGTATTGGCGTTTATCAGTGCGCTGATGGCTTCATCGCATTAAATCTCTTTGGTATTCGCCAGAACAAGTGGATGCTTGAGACTTTGGGCTTGGGTGACGTTTGGGGTACCCCAGAAGTACCGGATGACACCGCATCACTTTGGTTGTCTATGTCCGTTGCTCCTGAATTTGAGAAGCGTCTTGAGCAGTGGCTATCCGAACGTACGAAGCTTGATCTTGAAGCTATTCTTGCTGAGCAGGGCATCGCCGCACAGAGCGTTTACGAATTCGAAGACATGGTTGCCGATGAACACATGAAGATGCGCGGCAACTTTATTGAATGGGAAACCAAAGACGGTGAAACATTCAAGGGCTTGTCCCCTATGCCTCGCTTTGAACAAACCCCTGGTCGCGTTTGGCGTCCAATGCCTTCCCAGGGTGGCGACACCATCGATGTTCTTACAAAGCTCGGTTATACGCAAGAACAAATTGATGAGCTGATTGCTGCCAACGTAGTTAAAGCAGGCGAATAACAGCCCCCTATCCATGGTAGGCATACAGCCTCTCCTTCACACTCTTTTCTGTATGCCTACCACCTTCCTGGATTTTTCTTCCAGACTCTGACTTTCTAGCTATCGCAACAAAACTGTTGCAACCATACCAGCACTCTCTCCTCCCACCTGCGTTGGAGAGAGTGCTCTCGAAGGAGCAATGAGCAGGTTTGTTTCTCTATCAAGAACACTGAGAGCTGCGATGTTAACGAGCTGAGCCGTTATCAAACATAGCTTCGTCGCTCTATTAATCACGAATTTGAAGAGGTTCTCGATACAGAAGCAATATTTCAAATCTAGATGCAAAAGGGTTTTTCTCATCTAGATCAGAGCTTTTCGCAAGGAGGAAGTGGAATGACTGACATTATCGGAAACGAAACGTTACGTGATTTATGGCAAAGCGTTGTGGATCGCAAAGGAGGACGCCACTTTCTTACTTTCCACAACAGAGTAGGTGATGTGTTTGAATACACCTATTCCGAATTTGACGAAGATGTTAATCGTATTGCCAATGTATTTACCTCCCTCAACATTCAGAAGGGTGATCACGTAGCACTTCACTTGCACAGCTCGCCAGAGTTTCTTATGTGCCTTTTTGGCCTGAGTAAAATTGGTGCGGTTGTTGTACCTATCAACGAACAATACCTAGCTGATGAGGCTGAATACATCCTTGAAAACTCTGATGCCGTTTGTGTTGTTGTTGAACCGCTCTTTTATGAAACGTACCAAGAACTCCTTGAGCGCGGTCACTACTTTCCTAAAGGTGTTCTTATTGCTCGTGCGGGAAGTGAATCTCCAAAGAGCGATTTCGATTTCACACAAATCTATACTCCGCTTGGTACAGTTCAGGAAGGCCAGCAAGGTATCTATGATTTCTGGAGCATGCGTTGCGAAGAGACTCCAGTACTGCGTACCTCCTGCAAATTAAATTCAGAAGATCCCGTACAGATTATCTACACCT
>JBJEKV010000101.1:0-3594 GCA_051878815.1 Anaerotardibacter sp.
GTCAAAAACAAGAATCTGAGGATGCATAGCCAAAACACCCGCAATAGCTACTCTTTGTTTTTGACCGCCTGAGAGCGCAAAGGTTTCATGACTACCGAATGCTTCGAGTCCAACCTGCTCAAGCGCTTTTTTAACACGCTCTACGATTTCGCTTGATTCGATACCAAGATTTTCGGGGCCAAACGCAACGTCGTCCTGAACTGCTGAAGCAACAATTTGATCGTCAGGATTTTGGAAAACCATTCCGGCAACAGAGCGAATGGAGAAAAGATTATCTAAATTAGAGCTTGATAAACCATTTACGCACACTTCACCCTTATCAGGAATTAGAAGTGCGTTGATATGTTTAGCAAGGGTTGATTTACCAGAACCATTACCGCCCAAGATACAAACGAATTCTCCTGGAGTTATATGTTCAGTAACCTCCTTAAGAGGCCAATCTTGGTTATCGTAGGTAAACGAAATGTTATTAAACGCTATCAAAATATACTCATATCTTCATTGAGAAACAAAAAGAAAAAACACCGGACACCTAGGTACCCGGTGCATATATTCTAGAGGAAATAAAGGGTTATCTTCCTTTAACTTGATTCTTTTTTGGAACAATTAAATTACTAATTGCCTTATAGACAACCAAAGTAATAAGAGAATTCAAAATACCCTTAATAAGGTTAAATGGAACAATAATTGGCAAAAGCAAAGGAACGATAACGTCATAACTTCCATACCATGCCATACCAATGGTCAAGTTTGCTGCAATAGAGCCAACTGCTGAGAAAAGCACACCTACAACCAAGCCAATAATTGCACCAGAGAAGCTGTGCTTCTTCTTATAAATAAGTGCAGCAGGCAAAAGGAAGAAGATGCTAACCATAATGTTCATGAGTGCGCCAATCCATTCGCCCATAATTAAGCCATGGATAAGAGCAGCAACAACAGCAACAACAATACCAGCAGCAGGACCATACGCAAATCCAACAACAGCAGCTGGAACTAATGAAGGGTCATACTGCAAAAATGGTGCGGCAGGAAGAATAGGAATTTGAATAAACTGAAATAATGCAGCAATAGCTGCCATAAGTGCCATAACAACAAGCTGACGATTATCCCAACGATTTGTGTTCTGCATAGAATTAGCTGCAGGCATAAAGACCTCCTTATTTTTGTGCGGGAATTATAATACCGTTTGAGGTGCATGTTTCAACTGCTATATCTAAGAACGGAATATTATTTAGGAAAAAAGACATCACCCTTCAAAAACGTGCCTCATTTTCGCCTATTTAGGTATCTCTTTTGGATGAAAGCTGGTGATTAGTCCTTGGTTTTAGGTTCCCCTAGCAGCATTAATTCCTTGCCTGAAATTCTTTCACTCTATCCCCGAAATTAAATTCCAAAACTTATACACCTATTCATTTTGGAAATAGATGCTTCAAAATATAGCGCCATCTTTGAATTATTAATTCCCGTCTCATCAGTCCATACTTAAGAAAAGTTGAAATTTCCCCCTAATCAACGCTCACCTTGATTAGTTAGAACAGGAAGGATTCTCATGGACTTTTCACTTACCAATGATCAGGAATTATTCATTGACAGCGCACGCGAATTCGCAGAACGCTACTTTACTGAGGAAGCTGTTCGCAAAGCTTACGAAGAAGATCATCACATTAGCTTAGAGGCTGCAATGGCTTACCGTGAAGCAGGTTTTATGCACCTTGGTTTGCCAGAAGAAGTAGGTGGCATTCCTTGCGACAAGTTAACACAAGTAATCCTTACCGAAAAACTCCATGAGTTCACCGGCACTGCCCTTCCTTTTACCACCGACACCAATTCCATTACCGACGTTATTGAATTTGGCACCAAAGAACAGGCTGCGCTCATCATGGATGCAATCGAAAACGTTGAGAGCACCTGCGTTGCTTGCACCGCAATCTCTGAGCCTGCTGCAGGTTCTGACAACAACGCCATGACCTGTACCACAAAGAAGCAAGCTGATGGCACCTATCTTCTCAATGGCCAGAAGACTTGGGTTACCTTAGGCGGACTTTCTGTTTACACCATCGTTGTTGCAAAAGACGAAGATCCTTCTTATGACAATGATAAATATTCTTTATGGCTCGTTCCAAACAACATTGATGGTTATACCGTTGGTCACCTTGATAAGGTTGGACAGCAGACCGTACCATTCGTTGACTGTTTCTTCGATAACGTAGTGCTTACCGAAGACATGCGTATTGGTGCAGCAGGCGAAGGTTGGAAGCTTTTGATGAAGAAGCTCGAATTCGAACGCTGCCTCGTAGTTGCACAGGCACTCGGTCAGGCTCAGGCTGTAATGAACGATGCAGCAACTTATTGCTCTGAACGAATCTGCTTCAAGAAGCCAATTGGCAAAATTGGTGCAATTCAGGATCACTTGGTAGCAATGGAAAATATCCTTCAGAATGTTCGCACCAGACTCTATCAAGTAACCAGCATGCTTGATAACAAGCAGTCTACTCGTTTGGAGTCCGCACTCTTGAAGAGCTATGCATGTCAGAACCTTACCAAAGTTGCAGACCACGCACTTTCTATTTATGCCGCAATTGGTTATACAAAAGAAATCCGTGCAGGCAGAATTTGGAATGATCTTCGCGGTTACGAAATGGCAGGCGGCACCACCGAAATTATGGACTATATTGCTGGTCGTCAGCTTGTTAAGAAGTACGCAAAGTAGTAAGTAGAAAAAAAACGGAGTAGTTATGACACTACTCCGTGAATTAAACCAAGACCTTGCGCAGAACTTGAAGCGTTGAGTTGAAGACAAAGCGATGAGCGCGTATATATGCCTGGTGGCAATAGTCCCACGAGTTCTTGAATATCTTCGTGAAGATCATACACTTCGCACGCAAGAACAACATCCATCTGACTAACAATCTCAGTATCAGAAAAGAGCTCATCAATAAACTTTTGGAACTCTCCATAGTTTTCGTCTTGAGAAATTGGGTACATAGCTCACCTCTCAAACTATCTGATAAGACACTTAGCCAAGAATAGCTTCCTGTCCTAAGGAAGCAGCCAAAAGTGCACCAGAAAAAGATGGAGACACCATTCCTGAAGCACGAAGGAACTGGACCTTCCACTTCTGCAATACTAAAGCAGCCTCAATCAGAGCGTGAGGAGACCAATAAGGATTTTCCTCACCTGGATTCAACTGGGAAGCAACAGTTTTATCCCCTACCAGCTGAACCAAAATAGCAGCATTTGTGTTTTCGCGAATAGTAGCTACCGCCTTTTCAAGCTTGTCTATAGGAGCACTGCTTACGATACCAATTACGTCTGCACCGTATTCCTCAGCCATCTGCACTGCTTTTTCAAACGAATAATCTTCCTGAGTGAAGCAGCCTTCGTCATCAAGCGCGAAGGAAGCCATCAAAACGCCATCGTATACACTGCGAGCACCCATGAGCGCACACTGGAGATCATAGGCGTTAGTGAATCCTTCAAAATAGATTGCATCAAGCGGATGCTGAATGAGCGCTTTAACCGCATCTTGATACTGAAGATTGGATTGCTTCAAGGAAGCTTTGCTCGTTTCGTCAATAGGCAGACCTGCCGAAT
>JBJEKV010000102.1:0-3559 GCA_051878815.1 Anaerotardibacter sp.
GTTTAATCAATATTCAGTTCGCTATCAAGGATATGATTATCTACGTTATTGAAGCTAACCCACGCGCTTCAAGAACCGTACCATTTATCTCTAAAGCAACCGGTGTTCCTCTTGCAAAGCTTGCTTCTCGAATTATGGCGGGCGAAAAGATTGCTGACTTCAATTTGCCAGATGATTGCCGCTATCCGGATCACTTCTGCGTAAAAGAGGCAGTTATGCCATTTGACCGATTCCCAGGAACTGACATCGTACTTGGTCCTGAAATGAAGTCTACTGGTGAGGTAATGGGCATTGCTTCTACCTTCCCAGCTGCATTCGCAAAAACGCAGGCAGCTACCAACGCGATAGTGCCTGAAAAGGGAACCTGCTTCTTGTCCGTATGCGACCGTGACAAGCGCGCAGTTCTTCCGCTGGCTCAGCAGCTTGTTGCTATGGGTTATTCCATCGTTTCCACTGCAGGTACCGCACGTGCACTGAAGGCTGCTGATATTCCTTGCGAAGTCGCAAAACGAGTAAGCCAGCCTGAGCCAAACATTAAAACGTTGCTTGCAGATGGCACTATTGATTTCTTGATCAATACGCCATTTAGCGAAGATACTCATCCTGATGGATACGTATTACGCACCCATGCGCTTCGTCAAAACCTGCCTTATTACACAACTCTTGCAGGTGCTCAGGCATTTGTCACTGCAATTGCCTCAATTCGCAATTATAATTTGCCTGTAATAGCATTACAGGATTTAGACAAATGAGTTGAGAAAGCAGAGGAGCATGCATAAAGTTCTTCAAACAAAAGCAGTTATTACTGCAAATATCTCACTGACTGATCGCTTATATCTGGTAACGCTTCACTCCGAGGCGTTACCAGTTTGTGTATTGCCAGGTAATTTTGTTCATATGCGCATTCCGGGTATGGACAATCATATTCTAAGACGTCCTTTTAGTGTGTATCACGTTAATGAGGAAAAGAAGGAATTGACCATTCTTTACCAGGTTGTTGGATTTGGTTCTCAGCATTTAACAACCTTATCAGAAGGTACCGAAGTAGATCTTTTGGGGCCAATTGGTAACCCTTGGACTTTACCTGAAGAAGGTAAGCGTGCTCTTATTGTGGCTGGTGGCGTTGGTGCTGCACCGCTCTATTTGCACACCAAAGAATTAATTGAAAACAACTATGATGTCACCGTCATCATGGGTGCTCAAACAAAAGAAGCACTTGCGTGTTTGCCACTTTACACAGAACTTCTTGGAAAAGAACCTTTGATTGCAACCGACGACGGCACGTATGGCAGAGAAGGTTTTGTAACGTCTCTTGTTGAAGAAGAGGTTGCAAAGGGTGGTTACGACTATTGTGCAATTTGCGGTCCAGAGCCTATGATGCGTATCGTGTCTCAAATTACCCTCAATGCAGGTGTTGATACCTATATTTCCTTAGAAAAACGAATGGCATGTGGCATTGGTGCTTGTCTTTCTTGTGTTGTTCCAACCGACGAAGGCAATAAGCGCGCATGTATT
Source organism: Anaerotardibacter sp. (assembly GCA_051878815.1). Classification (GTDB taxonomy): domain Bacteria; phylum Actinomycetota; class Coriobacteriia; order Coriobacteriales; family Eggerthellaceae; genus Anaerotardibacter. The sequence continues at coordinate 1,516 of JBJEKV010000102.1, forward strand.
GATGGTCCTATCTTTAACGCTCAGAAGGTGGTTTGGTAATGGAACCAATTCTTGAAGTTAATCTTGGTGGCTTAGTAATGAAGAATCCCGTAACTACTGCTTCGGGAACATTTGCCTCAGGAAAAGAATATTCTGATTTTGTTGACGTGGCAGCTCTTGGCGCTGTTACTACTAAAGGTGTTTCCCTTAATGGTTGGGCAGGAAACTTAAGCCCTCGCATTGCTGAGACACCAAGCGGAATGCTTAATTCGATTGGCCTTCAAAATCCTGGTGTTGAAGTATTTAAAACAAAGGATTTGCCTTGGCTTGAGCAGCAGGGTGCAACCGTAATCGTAAACGTTTCGGGACATAGTGTTTCAGAATACGCTGAGGTTATGGAAGCACTTTCCGATAATGAAACCATTGATGCGTTTGAGATTAATATTTCTTGCCCAAACGTTGATGCGGGTGGTTTGACCTTCGGCACTGATCCTGCTGCAGTAACTGAGGTTGTGTCTGCATGTCGCAAATATACCTCTAAGCCAATGATTGTTAAGTTGACTCCTAATGTTACTGACATTACGCTTATTGCAAAGACCGCAGAGGCAGCAGGTGCTGATGCTCTTTCTATGATTAACACCTTATTAGGTATGGCAATTGACCCTTACAAAAGAAAACCTGTTATGGCGCGCGGTGTAGGTGGTCTTTCGGGCCCAGCAGTAAAACCAGTTGCGCTTCGCTGCGTTGCACAAACCTACAAGGCCGTTAATATCCCTATTTTGGGAATGGGTGGTATTTCTACTGGTTTAGATGCGGTAGAATTTATGCTTGCTGGTGCAACAGCAGTTGCAGTTGGTACTGCAAACTTCGTTAATCCTTCAGCTACTATTGAGGTAATTGAAGGCATTCGTCAGTATTGCATCTCACAAGGTGTTGATGATGTGAAATCTTTGATTGGAGCTTTGGAATGGTAGATTTTAATTCAATTCCTCCAAGAGAACGTATTATTGTTGCAATTGACTGCGACAGGGAAGAGGCAATTGATATTGCTGAATCTCTAAAGGGAACTGCTACCTGGTTAAAAGTTGGCATGACTCTCTTTTATCAAGAAGGTCCAGAAATCGTTAAGATTTTTAAAGACATGGGTTTCAAAGTCTTCCTTGACTTGAAATTCCATGATATTCCTCATCAGATTCAGGGCGCCGCTCGTGCAGCAGCACTCAGCGGTGCCGATATGGTTACTGCTCATGCTATTGGTGGGCTTGATATGATGAAAGCTTGCGTTGCAGGCGTTAATTCTGTTGAAGGCGCAGATCCTGTTACCTTAGGTATTACCGTTTTGACATCAATGGATCAGGACGATTTGACTCGTGGCGGTATTACTCGCGCAGTAACCGAGCAGGTTTGTGCATTAGCTAAGCTTGCTAAAGAAGCAGGATTAACCGGTGTTGTTGCTTCTCCTCAAGAAGCTTCAATGCTTCGAGAAGTATTAGGTCCTGAGGCTTACATTGTTACTCCAGGTGTAAGGCCTGCTGGTTCAAGCCTTGATGATCAGAATCGTGTTGCAACTCCAAAAGAAGCTTTCGAAAATGGTGCTTCTCACTTGGTTATAGGTAGACCAATTACAGGTCAGAAAGATAGAAAAGCCGCATTTGAGGCTATCGTGGAGGGTTTAAATGGATAAGAAGGAAATTCTAGACTTACTTCAGCGTATGGGTGCATATCGTACTGAGGATGGTGCAGTCGTAATTGAACCAATGCGTTTGATTGAAGATCCTATCGTAACTAATCGTATGTGCGTTGATGCACTTCAGCAGCTTCCTGCAAATTCAAAGATTACTATGATTGTTGCTGCTGACGAAAATGGTCAGTATCTCGGTTATTCCGCAGCAACTACTGCATGGGCACGTTTTGGCGTGTTTTCCGCTTACAATGGTGGTTTGAATAAATGTGCTCAGCTTAAGAAAAACGATAAAGTAATTATTTGTCTTGACACTCTTGAGAGCGAATCTCTCAACCACATCTGAGAAATAAGCATATGGGCAGCTTTCTTCCAGGGCATGTC